>CAZBUF010000415.1:0-6651 GCA_964495025.1 uncultured Bacteroidales bacterium
TTCTTTTTTAATCTTTTAATTTTATCTAATTCCTCTTTTTTATTATTTTTCCCTTCTTCCAAATCATAATCATCCTGCAATCCCAGCCAGAATTTGGCAGAATTTCCAAAATATTTGCCTAATCTAAGTGCAGTGTCAGCAGTTATTCTTCTTCGCCCTTTTAATATTTCTGAAGTCCTTGTTTGAGGTATACCAATAGCTTTTGACAATTTATAAGCACTAATTTCCAGCGGTTTAAGAAATTCTTCATAAAGTACTTCACCCGGATGTATATTAGGTAGTATTATCATGATATAATTTATTTATGATAATCAATTATTTTAACTTCTTTGGCCTGGCCATTATCCCATTGAAATATTATTCTCCATTGGTTATTTATTCTAATACTGTAAAAATCTTTCAATTTTCCTTCCAGTTTTTCCAGTCTATTTGAAGGTGGTGCTTTCAAATCATTAATATCCTGTGAGTTGTTTAACATCCTTAATTTTCTTCTTCCTGTCTTTTGTATCTCGAGAGGAATTTTTTTTATTCTTTCACCTTCCCAAATTTTCTCAGTTTCCTTACTTGCAAATGAAATTATCATAATTACGCGTTACGATACTAACGTCAAAGATAAGTATTTTGAATATATGTTCCAAATGAATTTTTTAATTTAAATTCAATCATAATGGAATCTGCATTTAGCGATAAGTATTTCATCGTCTTTAACCTGGTAAATAAATCGGTGTTCTCTATCAATTCTGCGTGACCAGAATCCCTTATATTTATATTTTAAAGGTTCAGGTTTTCCTAATCCTGAAAAAGGATTACGTGAAATATCTTTTAACAAATCATTTATTTTATTCAGAACTTTCTTATCGGTCTTTTGCCAATACAAATAATCCTCCCATGATTCGTCAACAAATATGTATTTCATTTATCTGTAAGGTCTTTTTGAAATGATGAACCTTTTTTCAATTTCTCTATTGCCGAATCCAGTCTTTTCTCATTTATCCGGGATGACAATTCATGCCGGGTTGCACTAAGTGAATTATACTCATCCAATGACATTATGACCACACCACTATCTTTACCTCTATTAATTATCAGGATTTCAAAATCTTTAACTACACTATCAAGATACCTTTTAATATCCTTTCGAAAATCAGATATTGTTGTCGTTAACATATCATTACTTTTTTTATGTACATTTATATGTACAAATATAAATACAAATATTTAAAATTACCATTTCTCCCAATAATTTTTAAAGCGAGAACCAGTAATTTAATTTTATGAGGAAGATATTATCCGGTGATGCACCTGATATTCTGCCTGCCATATCATTTAATTGATAGTTTCCCGGACTCAGGTATTCTGTTTTGTCATTCGACCAAACGAGATAAAGCTGTGAGCCAGGCCTGTATTCCCATCTGAATACAAGGTTGGAGCGAAACTGAAAAAAATTAAAATCAGGATTTCTAAAAGTGTAATCAGTAAGGTTATCGCTATTTTCATCTACCTGGTAATATTCTCCGTCAAGTGTAATATCAGATAGAATCTCATAACGATTATTATATATTTCATCCTTTGGATTAGTAACATTTTTAAAACCGGTGAATGCTCCTACCGACGCAAACGGACTTCCATAATATTGAAGCGAAATTTCAGGGTTAATAATTAAATCAACTTTAAATGTCAATCCCAGGGTTTCCTGGTCAATCTTTCCAAGTATGTATCGATAGCCGGTGTTTACTTCTTTTGTATCGACGTACTGCAATTGATCGATATTGGCGGCATAATCAAGGTTTAGTGAAAATCTTAATGAACTTAACGGCTGGACTGTTATTCCGGGTGCAACGGAATAAACGGTTAACCGGTTGTTATAAGCTTTGGAAAAGTAATTGCTTATGAAGAAAAATAATTTTCTTGAACCATCGGTACTAATGTAAAAAGCACCTGACCAGCAACCCGGAGTGATCATTGCCGGTCCACCCCGCAGTATGCGTGTATCCAGTCCGGATATATAATAATTCACACTTGAAGAAACAACCCACTTGTTGAGAAATCCAAGATAAACATTTAAACCGGCTCCCGATGTTAAATGCTCAAATCCAAAGTTCCAGTAATTTGCCTGGAAAAGCCCTATAGAATAGGTCCGGAATATCGAAACAGGCTTATTAACGAAATAGGAAATATTATTTCTTTCTATTATCTGATCAGATGTTTGCATATAACCAATATCGTTCAGATCGAATCCGGGCGTTCTCCAGCTCACTTCAGCCGAATAACGCCAAAGGCCTTTACTTCCTTTACCTATTTTAATTTTCCCGCCGGAACCTGACAATTGTGTCAGGGTAGTATCGAAAGTTAGGTAACCGGCATCAGGTCGCTGGTAATAACGGGCAGAGGCTGTCTGCAATTCTGTAATGCCATCGGTTTCACCCTTTATGAGGCTTCCTGTAAATTTGGCATCGATGAAATATTCTTTATCTTTCCAATAATGAAGAAGATCAAAACCGCCGGTATAAGCTTCACGGTTCAGATATTCCAGATATTCATCTTTTATAAATCTGTTGGTTGATGTAAAAATACCACCTATCATGGTATTGCTCTGATTAATATCTTTCTGCAGGCGGGCTACAAGATAATTGGTCAAAGGTTCGGCGGTAAGATTGATTTCACCTTCTTCGGGTGTGCTCAGGGTTGCATGCTCAGCCGATGTAATGCCGTGTATAACACCTGCAGAAAGCCCTTTGGATGTTTTCCCACTGAATTTTTCAGCATTTATTATCGTAGTGTTATCCGGAAAATCGAGGTATTCATCATCATCCAATTCAGGTCTGTATGATGGTGTATGGCCAATACGGCGGCTATAAAAAATAATATCATCATCGAATTCGAATTTGAAAATATTTGCCCCTTCGAGGAAGAAAGGCCGTTTTTCTTCATAAAAAGTCTCGAATGCAGTAAGATTCATAACAGACGGGTCGGATTCAACCTGGCCAAAATCCGGGTTTATGGTCAGATCGACAGTAAAATTCGATGTCAGGCCGATTTTGGCATCCAGCCCTGCATTTCCCGCAAGATTGTAACCTTTTTTGGTGAAAGGATTGGCTTCATCTTTTTCAAAAGTGTTAAGTTTTCCCAGACCATAGGGCATAATTTCAATACGCCGTGATTCTTTCAGTCCGTGAATGCCATGTATTTCACCAAAAAGATAAAGCATGCCCGGACCGGTGGAAGATTGCGGCTCCCAATCGCTTTCTTCCTGAAGCCGGTTTATCCATCGCCAGCAATGCATGCCCCATATCTGTTCCTCATCTGCACTGTAACGAAGCTGGCTTAACGGAACCTCTATTTCTACTGTCCATGCAGAATCCTCAGTGGCTGTCTTTCCATTCCACACGGCATTCCAGTTCAGATCGGAATTAAAAGGATTGGTGAGCATCGCATCACATTTCTGACCGGCTGCTGTTACATCAAATTCAAAACCTGTGCGGTGGTCGTGGTAACTGTCGAAACATACACCTACAATATCTCCGTGAAATTCATCGCGACGTCCTGCCTTCCGGTCAATTTTACCAGGTTCGCTGTCGAAAGCACGGATAGCGATATAAACACTTTTATCATCGTACAAAACCTTTAATTTTGTGGGCTGTGAGGCTTTTGCACCTTCATTGGGTATCCATTGGGTAAAGTCGCCTGCCCATTCACCGGTCTGCCAGCAATTATCGTTTAAAACACCATCTATTACCGGTTTTTCTGTTGTAAGCCGGGCAGTGTTATATATTCTTGGTTGTTTAGGTATTTTCTGTTGCCTGGTGGAATCTTCCGGTATACCGGATCCTGAATATGTATTTAATCCTGAAAAAATTAAAACACAAAAAGTTATGAGGATTTCTTTTCTTTTCATTAGGAAAGTAATGTTTTCAACCAGCGGACTAAGATATGAAAATATTATAAATCAGTTCAAATGAATTATTTTCATATCGTCTTTCCGGAATTCCTCATCTGCTCCTGTAACCTTCCTTTTTTTGACCTCTTCCCTGACCTCTTCCTGACCTCTTCCCAATAAATTGTCTGATTTTATACTGTCCTATCATGATTTTTCTTTTAAATATAAAACTGAAGTACAAGTTAAATAATAATAACAATTAATCAAATAGTGTTGAAGGCATGTGTTATTACGCCGTGTTATAATTGGCAAAATTCTTTTAATCTATATTGACCGGGCTTATTTTTTTCTTGTGATACAAATAATAAATTACTAAAACACCAGCAATTACCCATAAAGCAATTATTGTCATATCCCATATCATTTTACCTGCATTTTCATCTAAACCAAGAGCTGAAGAATATGCATTAAAAGTTAAATTAAATGATTTATGAAATATAATAACAAGCAGTACACTTCCTTTTGATTTTTGAAAAAGCCAGGTAAAAATTAAGGTTAAAGGAAAAATTAATAGTATATAATTAAGCAGAAAATTCTCTATAGGTAAATTGCCTCGCCAGTCTTGAAACAAAGCTAATGGGGTATGCCAAAATATCCATGGTAAGGCAAGTATCAAACTTGAAATTACCGGATTATGTTTATCTAATAATTTTGGAAGCGCAAATCCTCTCCATCCGAGTTCTTCACCAAACATACCTATCAGTAAAGGAAGCTGGATAATAAAAATCATTACAGGAATGTTTATTAGTGAAAAAACAAAACCTAAAGAAATATCTTGTATAGGTTTTAAGTTTAAAATTATTGCTAATAATGAACAAATTATCCACCATAAATAAAATCCAATTAACCACCATAAAATATTTATTCTCCATTGAATAACTCGTTTTAATAATAATTTTACCCCATTACTTCCGTCAATCAGATAAGTCATAATTATTGCTGAAATGGCCGGGCCCAAAGAACCTAAAATTCCAAGCATAGTCTTATAATTAGTCCAAGAGTTTCCTTCCCAATTTGTCCATCCAAACTTAAAATGACCATAAAGTAATGGAATCCAAAGTAACCAGGAAATTAGAAATGATAGTAAAAAGAAATAAAAAAGAGGATTTTTAGTAAGAATTGAAATAGTTTTTTTCATGATATATCAGTTATTAGATTTTAATTAAATTTTATGTGTCCGTCAATTTTGCTTGTGTATAAACGGATGTTTGTTTGGTGTTGTTTGGCGATCTCGAAGCGCCTACATATCTATATACACTGACCTGGTTGCAGAGTGCTGAGTACCACACTCCCGAAAAGTCCCCCGTTGGCTATATGCGTTATTAGGTGGCGTTTTTTTTATTATCAATTTGTTTTTCAATGCAATTATCACCTATGGCAATCATAGGAAAATTTTTATAAAATATAGGTACCCACATACATATGAAGATAGCGAAGATTGAGAAAGTCATTCCGATAATATTCGACCAGGCATCTCCCCATCCCAAAGTTACGCCATAAAAATCATTACCTTCAACTCTACCAATAACGAGCTTAATCAAATAATTATTTACTATATCAAAAAGTGGTACAAGACAAAAAAAGACGTAAATAAAACCGGCTAAAAATGAATTATTAATTCTTGTCTTTTTAAAAATCAACAATCCTAAAAGTAAAAAGATAATATCTTTAATATAAGGGAATAGTCCAGGAATCACACCTAACCAATTACTGACCGGTTCAGACCGAACCGATGCGCTAGTTGTAAATTCACCTTTCCAGTAGTTTGGAATTAGATGAATCTCTAAAGGCTTTGAACCAATTATATAAACACCAATGACATGACTAAATTCATGAATAACTGAATAGCTAAAAATTACTATAATTGAAATTAATACAATATTAATAATCCATTTTACTGGTGCCCAGTTATTTCTTAAGTAAAATATTATCATTGGGCTGAAAACCAATCCAAATATTTCTATCGTTGCAAGTCTCTGCCTTAAATCCGGCACAAATCCTTTAAGGATAAACCAAATTGCTATTAAATTAAAACCAAAAACTCCTAAAATTTTATACCAGTTTCTTGAGGTTATTGAAGTTGTCATTTTATGTCAATGTAATATTTAATCAAACACTATCTCCATGAGAGGCGATTTGCAAAATACTACCTAAACGAGAGCGTAAACGTAGTTCCGTTTTCACTCGATGTGCCGCTAAAGCGGCTGGATTTATACATAAAGATAAGCAATTTGGTTTACACTCTCATTCTGTGCCATTTCTTTTATACCGGGAGGGGAGTGCGAAGCAAGAAGGGATTAAAGTTTATCATAGATGACTTGTCCTAAAAATAGTATACAGATTAATACTTAAATCCTGATATAAGTTTACACTTTAGTATTAATCCTAAAATTGATTTACAATAGTAGAATTTTTTTTGTAATTCTTGTTTTTTTAAAGTGAACCATTTTTGTCCATACTCACCAAAATTGAATTAGAAATAGTTATGTATCTAATCAAAAAAGGGTGTTTTTTTATCCTCAACACACTTTACGGCATACAGGTAAAGGGCGGCGCTCCAGGTTTGCCAGTCCTGCCCCATGGGTTTTCCATCCTGTGCTTTTATCCATTCATTAAAACCAAAATGAATATCATTCTTGTTGGATTTTTTTATTAATTGTGTAAGCGCAACGAGCTTTTTTTCGGCTAGTTTGTACCTTTTAGCAGTAACCAGG
>CAZBUF010000416.1:0-2313 GCA_964495025.1 uncultured Bacteroidales bacterium
GTTCCTCCTCGCAAAGACGAAAAAGAGGAGGGAGCTGTCCCTATTCAGGGAGCTGTCCCTATTTAGGGAGCTGTCCCTATTTTCCCAATGGCAAAGTGAAACGAAAAACTGTTCCTTTGCCTTCTTCACTTTCCGCCCAGATACGCCCGTTGTTCTTATCAATGAACTCCTTGCTGACTATAAGCCCAAGGCCTGTGCCTTCCTCTCCTTCAGTACCCGGAAATGAGGACGATTCATTGATCATGAACAATCTGTCAATTTGCTCTTTGCTCATTCCAACTCCTGTATCTTCAACGGAGATTATTACTTCTGCAGAGTCCCGTGCGGCTGATATTATGATCGTACCCCTGCCTGTGAATTTTATTGAATTGGTAAGAAGGTTCATAATTACAGTATTTACCATGTTCTTATCGGCAAAAACAGTAATATCATCTTCCAGATTTATGATCAATTCATTTTGTTTTTTAATTGCCATTTCTCTTAAAAGATCAACATTGCTATTAAAAATTTCAGCCAGGGATATATTTGCCGGAGAGAACTCAACAGTGTGCAGCTGCGTCCTTGACCACTGCAGAAGGTTCTCAAGAAGTTTAAAAACTTTTAATGACGACATATTGATCAGGTCAACATAGAACTTGATCTTTTCCTTGTCGATCTTTTCCAGTTTTCTTTGAAGAAGGTCACTGAAGCCGAGAATAGTATTGAAGGGATTCTTAAGGTCATGTGCAATGATCGAGAAGAACTTGTCCTTTGTGGCATTAAGCATTTTCAGCTCTTCTTTCTGTTCTTCCAGCACTATGTTGGTTTCATTAAGTTTTGCTGCGTGTGCCTCTAATATTTTTGTCTGGTTTTCAATTTCCTTATGCCTTTCTTCAAGCTTTGTTTTTGCCCTTGCCAGCTCCCTTGTCCTCTTTATTACCTTTCTTTCCAGCTCCTCTTTCTGCTTTTGTATCATCAGGAACCTTACACGGAAAAATGTGACTGCAGATATTGTTATAAATAAGATCAATAATATCCTGAACAGCCACGTTTTCAGGAACGGGGGCTTGATATTTATCTTTAATGTTGCAGGTTCATCGTTCCATATACCGTCGCCGTTTGTTGCTATGACCTGGAAAAGATATGAGCCTGCAGGCATGTTTGTATAGGTCACAAACCGCCTGTCGCCTATGTAGTTCCATGTGCCATTATCATCAAAGCCGATCATCCTGTAGGCGTATTGTGTTTTTTCAGGTGAGCTGAAATTGAGGGCGGAAAAAGCAATTGAAAAGATCTTATGTTCATGGGTGAGGTTGATCTCTGCGGTTTCGCATATCGATTTATTCAGGATGACCCTGTCCCTGAATGTTGTACCTATGGGAACCGACTCGTTAAAGATCTGAAAGTCGGTGAATATAACGGGAGGAGCATAGTCATCGTCTTTTAAGTCTTCAGGGTAAAACGCAGTGAGGCCGTTCTTGCCGCCAAATAATAGCTGTCCGTCGCTGCCCGCACAACACGACCTGGGGAAAAATTCTTTTCCCGGGAGCCCGTCAGATATTGAATAATTTCTGAATGTCCGTGCAGCGGGATTAAACCTGGAAATTCCATTGTTGGTGCTGAGCCAGATATTGCCGTATTTGCCTTTTTGTATTCCCAGGATAACATTACTTGGTAAACCGTCTCTTATTGAAAAGTGTGTAAAATTTTCTTTCTCCGGATCGTATAAGTTTAACCCGTCATTTGTGCCGGCCCAGATATTACCCTTATTATCAGTGTAAACGATATTTACAAAATTATCGCTCAGGCTGTTTGGATCTTTGAGGTCAAAATTAAAATTGCGAACGGAATGGTTATCCTTATCAATAACACTTGCCCCGTATGATGAACCGACCCATATCTTGCCGTCATTGTCCTGTGTGATGCAGAATGTCCAGTCGCTGCTGATGCTGTTTCCGTCACCCTGTATATTCCTGTAATGCTGAACGGTGCCTGTGCTGACATTGAACATATCAATGCCCTTGCCCTGAACAGCAAGCCATAGATTACCTTTCTTATCACTGAAAATATTCCTTATATCATTTCCGCTGAGGCCATCCTCATTATCCGCGTATCCGGCTATAATATCAAACTTTCCTGTTTTTTCGCTGAACAACTGCAGCCCTCCCATATATGATCCGCACCATATTCTCCCCTGTTTGTCCTCAATAATGGAAAATATTGTACCTGAAAACGAACTGCCTTCAGCATCTAATGTGGTTATTCTTTTAACAGTGTTTTTCCCCGGGACTATCATGTCAACGTTGCCACACCAGTACCCCGCCCATATACGGC
>CAZBUF010000417.1:0-9709 GCA_964495025.1 uncultured Bacteroidales bacterium
TTCAGACAGCACCTTTTAACAATCACTGGCCGTCATCAATATTTGCATCATTTGATCCCATAGCAATCGAATCGGTATGCCTTGATATACTTCAGAAGGAATTTCAGGTGGAAGATCTTGGAGCTGATCCTCCCCGCTATACATTTGTTCACTGGGGAGCCATTGATGATTACCTTCATCAGGCAGCCAGCTCCGACTGGTGGCCTGAAGGCATAACCTATGATCCCGACGATACCGGCTCTCCGATAGAAAGCCTGGGAGTTCATGAGCACTGGAACAATACCACTGACATGAATTATACACGTAACCTCGGAACCGGCTATGGAATTGAACTTATAAAAGCTTTTCCGGGAGTTAATGCGATAGATTTATATACAACAGGCACCCCCGATGTTTCACTTTATCCTAATCCGTCCGATGGATTAACAAATGTTATGTTTGAGCTGGATGAGGCTGCCAATATATCTGTGCAACTCTATTCAACATCAGGAAACAGGGTGATAGTGAAGACATTCGGCATGATGCAGGCAGGGCAGCATGAAATACCATTAAATACGGGCGGACTGGAACCCGGAACATATTTTTGCAAGCTGATAACAACAAGAAATTCTGAGAATCATACAACAACAGAAAAGTTGCTGGTAAAATAATTACGAAAATACATATTATATATTTATTTTTTAATTCTTATGTTTTTTCATAAATTTAGTTGGAGAAGATTAATATAAAATGCTAATAAGTAAAAGGATTCATCGGGATCAAATAAGATCAGCCATGATGAATCTTTCAGTTCTGTTTCTTTTTTTATTTCAGGTTATTAATATACAGGCCGATGAGAAGTATTTTCCTGAAACTTCAAATCCCCTGTTTGAATCCTGGAGATAGAATAATTACGAAATATTGAACGATAAAGGCGTAAGATGTATTGCAGAAGGGAGAGACAGTTCAATATGGTTTGGTACAAGCGTTGGGTTATTTCATTATAACGGAATAGAATGGGTGCAATACCTGAATGAGGATACGGTTTTAAAAAATCCGATATATGGAATTCACATAAATGAAAATAATGATGTATATGCCGTATCAACCTCCGGAATATGCCATTTGTCAAATGGTATATGGAAAACTGACATTTTGTTCCCTCCGAAAAATGTACTGGGCAGTGAATGGGAGATACTTAATATCAAGGAAACGGAAGATGGTGCTATATGGGTATGCTTATACTTTGGACTGCTAAAGCTGAGTGAAGATAACATTACTCTTTATTGCTCTGAAAGGCAGCTTCTTGAATTTCAATCATACTTTAACAATATTAATGTAGTATATGTCGATGACCTTTATGATGAGCTTTATGAATTTGTAATCTATGATATTCTGGAAGCCCGGGATGGAGATTTATGGCTTGCCCTTGAGGACGGAAGAATTTTAAGATTATCAGGCGGGGCCCGGGGCCTTGAATCGCGGTACGTATATATTCTATATACAGAAAAGGACGGGCTTGAATTAGGCAGCAGGCCGGTTTTATTTGAGACAAAAAAAGGTACGATATTCAGTTTTTCTCAATCAGTTGGCGGAGGGATCAACACATATGATATTATTCAGGATAAATGGACATCAGTTAAGCTTAGCACTGAATTCGGTGGTGATGATTTAGATTTTTCCTTCCTGGAAACCAGTGACGGTATAATATGGATCGGAAGCCGCGCAAGGCTGTTTGTCTATACAAATAAGTCATGGAAAGAGTACAGGCAACCTGATCTGCCAATACCACAAACCAGAATTTTACTTAATGAAACATCCGATGGCTCACTATGGATATCCGGACTGTTATCAGAAGTTTTTAAAATAGAATACCGGACACCTAACTGGAATACTTATAAAGGGTTGAATTATCAATGTGAGACGAAAGACGGGAAAAAATGGTTTATTTCAACTTATGGTAATATAGTATATTATAATCCAACCTCGGATTTGTGGATGAAGCTTGATACGTTAAAATTCACAATGAAGGCACCGGTGAGAATATTTGAAGATAATAAAGGTGATTTATGGGCAATAGGCAGCCATAATAATACAGCGGCAATAGCTTATTATGATCAAAACAACTGGCAGCTTAGATTATTCCCTGAAGTATGCTGGGGATTTCATCAAAATGGAATTTTGCAGACCAGGGATAGCTCTATATGGTTCGGATCAAATCCCGATTGCGGTAACCTTGACTGGGGCGTAATTAAATATTCTCCTTCAGCAGGCACACCTGATAACGATAGGGCATGGAGACATTATAAAAAAAATGAGTTTTGTGAAGTAGCATATGCCCTGGGCCAGGTTGATGATAATTCAATACTCTGCGGATACTATAAAGGATTGATTAAGTATGACAGAGAAACAAGAACCGAATTGCACCAGGCGCTTAAAAATGATGTGATAAAAGTAGAAAGCATAGAAAAAGACAAAAGAAAAGGAGTTTGGATAGGCACAAGAAGCCAGGGGATTATTTATTATGTTAATGAGGATAATTGGACTCAATACACAACAAGGGACGGGCTTGCAAGCAATACTGTAACCAGCATACTTGTTGCCATGGATAGTACTGTTTGGGCTACTACAGATAAGGGGATCAGCCGTTTCGACGGGATAAAATGGATAACCTTTGCTTTGCCTGTAAATTTTAAGATAGGCATAGGGGCAGGTTCCATAAGACAAAGTGCAGATGGCACAATATGGTTAAATGTAAACTCTATGGAATGGTACAGGAGGGTATACTATAAATTGACTTTTAACAGCTTCAATACACCTTTGGTTTCTTATCATATATACCCTGAAGATCAACCCCCTGAAACCGTGATATCAAAATATGAGAAAAAGGTATATTATCCCGGAAATGTTACCATACACTGGGAAGGTATTGATGCCTGGAACAAAACGAAACCTGATGAACTGGAATTTTCATATAAACTGGATGAAGAAGAATGGACAACATTTGAGAGTTCAGGAAGCCATGATTTTCTTTCACTAAAGAGAGGCAATCATGAACTGAAAGTACGTTCACGGGATAAATATCTGAATATTGACGAATCTCCTGCAACAGTGAAATTCAGGGTTGTACCTCCCGTATGGGGCCAGATATGGTTTATTGCATTAATATTGGGTTTTATAGGGACTATAGTATATTTGTTCGTTGCCACAATTCGAAAAAATAATGAGGTAAAAGCACAAAATCTTGAGGTTAGCAGAAAGAATGAAGATCTTGTTAAACAACAGGAGGAGATTGAGGAAAAGAGTAAACAGATAATTGAACTGCTTGAGAAGGAAAAAGAAAATAAATGGTTAAACGAAGGCATAATTTTATTTAATGATATCCTTAGAAGAAATAAAGATAATCTGGAATCCATTGCCAGGAACCTGGTAGAAAAATGGGTTGAATATCTGAATATTCAATATGCAGGGTTGTTTATTTTGCGAAAAAACATCGAGAAGGAAAGTTACCTTGAATTAATGGCATCGCACGGTTTTGGTATCAATAAGATAGAAAAAAAGGAATTTTTAACTGAGGAAGGTTTGGTAGGTGCATGTTTCAAGGATAACAAGACAATAATAATTGAAAATATTCCGGAAACATACGTGCTTGAATCAGGGCTCGGCAAATCAAAACTGAACAGCCTGGTGCTGGTTCCTGTAAAAATATATGAAGAGGTGGCAGGAGTAATTGAAATAGCATCACTTAATCCAATAGAAGAAAGAGTAATCCATTTTCTGGAAATGATATCTGAAAACATTGCATCCCAGATAATAAGTATGGAAGCGAAAAGCCAGATGGAAGAGATGTATAATAATTCAAAAATACAATCAGCAAAACTTACTGAACACGAGGAGGAGATGCATCAGCAAATAGAGGAGCTTAAGGCCACACGGGAAGAAAATGAAAGGAGAGAAGCCGGATTATTAAAGGAGATTGAAGATTATAAGTCAAGGATCAACGAACTCAGGGAGAAAATAAAAAAGAACAAATAGAAGATACGACTTGCTTTTTGGGTGGAAGATGGGACTCGAACCCACGACCCCTGGAACCACAATCCAGCGCTCTAACCGACTGAGCTACATCCACCATATTATCTTTCGGCTCATGCCGGAATGTTTCCCGGCGTTAATTTTTTTTACACTGATCAAACAGCCCGGATATAACATGTTCATGGTTTGATCAGGGCATCAAATTTAAATATCTTTTCAGATATTATAAAATTAATGTGATAATTTATTATATAGAAAAATCTTATATTTATAGTTTCGAAGACTGCAGATATGTTCAGAGTCTTTTATCATGCTAATTAACTGAAAAGTATAAATGATTATCCATAAAGTATCGGCTAAAAATACAATAAAAGATTTTCTCCGGGTTCCCCGAATATTATACAGGAATGAAAAGAACTGGATATGTCCTCTGGATATAGAAATTGAAAAAATATTCAATCCTTCCGTAAATTCTTCATTTCAGCACGGAGATGCTGTCAGATGGGTACTTAAGGATAAATCGGGCAAACTGGCAGGTAGAATTGCAGCATTTTATGACAACAGGAAAGCATTTAATAATCCTCAGCCTACAGGTGCCGTGGGATTTTTTGAATGTATTAATGATACTGATGCTGCTGCTTTACTCTTTGATACTGCAAGGGAATGGTTAAAGGGGAAAGGCATGGAAGCCATGGACGGGCCGGTAAATTTCGGGGAAAACTTTTTTCACTGGGGACTGCTGACTGACGGCTTTTCTGAGCCAGTATACGGGATGAATTATAATTTCAGGTATTATAAAGATTTGTTCGGGAATTATGGATTTAAGACATATTATGAAGAGTACAGCTATTACAGGCCTGCTGATAAGCCATATCCTGAAAGAATGATAAGATATGCCGAGTTTATTTACGGCAAACCCGGTTATTCTTATAGTTCTTTTAAGTTCAGGGAGAAGGAGAAATATATAAATGATATAGTAAATGTTTATAATACTATATGGTCAGAGTATCTGCAAAATTATACTCCTTTGAATTTTAAAGATATAGAAACACTGATAAATGACTCCAAAGGAATTATTGATGAAGATTTTATATGGTTTGCTTATCATAAGGACAAGCCGATAGCATTTCTTGTGGCGCTCCCTGATATTAATCAGATACTTAAATCGATAAACGGGAAACTTAACCTGTGGAACATTATTAAATTGCTTTATTTAAAAAACAGGAAAAGAATTACCCAGTCAAGGGTGGCAATATTCGGAGTAGTACAGTCTTATCAGAGATCAGGGATACTTGCAGCATTATTTCTGCAATATCAGAAAGCAGTATTAAAAAAACCACATTATAAAACTATTGAACTATCATGGGTAGGAGATTATAACCCGAAAATGATCAAAGTGTACCACCAGATTGAGGCCATAAAATATAAAACACACATTAATTACAGGTATCTTTTTGACAGAAATGCAGAATTCAGGCGGTTTACAAACGAATCGTTTGAGAATCCCGGCTCAAATAAATAAAACAGGGAAATTGTTTGCGTTTTTTTTTGAATGTAGTATCTTTGCATGCCTTAAAACAATGACTAAGAATTTTTATTAATTATAATGAAAAAGGAAATACATCCAAAGAATTACAGACTTGTCGCTTTCAGGGATATGTCAAATGGATATACTTTTGTTACACGCTCAACTGCTGCTTCCAAAGAAACAGTAAAATTAGAGGACGGTAATGAATATCCTCTTATAAAGCTTGAGATATCCAATGCTTCACATCCGTTCTATACAGGTAAAATGAAATTTATTGACAGCGCCGGACGGGTAGATAAATTTTATAGTAAGTATAAGGACCACCTTGATAAGAAAAAGAAAGAATAAGCTTTTCAAAGAATATAATTCCATAAAGCTCCGTTTTTTATGCAAAATGAAAATCCGGGGCTTTTTTTGTGTAATTTTATACTGTAAATAATATTAATGAAATTTTTTTAAGTGTGGCAGAAATAAACTATATATTATTTGATGACAGCAGCTGGGAGAACCTGCTTCCGCTAACTTATACAAAACCTGTAGCTGAGATACGATCAGGCATACTGACAATAAAGGAAAAATGGGAACATTTTCTGGGTTCAGGATGCTCATGCCTTACAAGACCTTACCTTGGCGCTAAGTACAAAACCATATACGGCGAGGATAACCTGTTCATTAACAGTTCAGTAATTCCTAATGCAGGAATACTGCAGGAGATACTGGATCTAAGGACAAATGAGGCACTTGTTGGCAACGGTATTATTATCGCCACAAGAAATTCCATCACCAGACCGCCGGAGATTAATGAAGAATTATTAAAAAAACTCAGTCAAATTTCCTGCAGGTCGGATTTCAGGAAACTCAATCATGTATGGGAAATTTTTAAACATAATGGAGAGTCCATTGTTGAAGATTTTAGGATCCTTACAAAAGGAAGAAAAACAGCTAACATATCAGAGAATAATAATCTGCTTAATCCGGAGGATATCTTTATTGAAATGGGAGCGAAAGTTAACTTTGCTACGATCAATGCATCATCAGGGCCTGTTTACATCGGTAGGGATGCTGAGGTAATGGAAGGATCGGTTATCAGGGGGCCATTTGCATTATGCGGGCACTCGGCGCTGAAAATGGGAGCAAAAATTTACGGTCCTACAACCATAGGCCCTTTTTGCAAGGTAGGCGGCGAAGTGAACAATAGCGTTATATCAGGATATTCAAATAAAGCCCATGATGGATTCCTGGGAAATTCGGTTATCGGTGAATGGTGCAACCTTGGAGCTGACACTAATAATTCCAATCTTAAGAATAATTATGCTGATGTCAGGTTATGGAACTATAATTCGGAAAGTTTTGAAGATACAGGGCTTCAGTTTTGCGGATTAATTATGGGGGATCATTCAAAATGCGGAATAAACACAATGTTCAATACGGGGACGGTTGTTGGCGTAAGTACTAACATTTTTGGTACAGGGTTTCCAAGAAACTTTATTCCCTCATTTACATGGGGAGGAGTTTCACGGGTAACTACCTATCTTCTGCCAAAGGCTATTGAGGTAGCAAAGAAAGTTATGTCCCGGAGAGATATTGAACTAAGGGATTCTGATATTCAAATCATGGAAGAGGTATTTAACAGATCAGCAAAATACAGAAAATATTAATAAGATCAGGCAGATAATTTTTCCTGATGATATAAAGAAGGGTGAAGGTATTATGAGTAAACTAACGGGGAAAAATATTTCAAGGTTATATCTCGAGGCTACTATCAACGAAGACTCTGATTTTATCCCTCTCATTGCGGATGAAGATGAAGATATTATTACAAAGACCAGCATACCGGCAACGCTTCCGATCCTGCCACTTAAAAATACCGTTTTATTTCCCGGTGTTGTTATTCCCATATCGGTTGTACGCAGTAAATCAATTAAACTTATAAAGGAGATATATAAAAAGAATAAAATACTGGGAACAGTAGCGCAAAAAGACCCGAATACAGATGAGCCTAAGTTTGAGGAGCTTTATAAAGTGGGAACAGTAGCACAGATAATACGTATCCTGGAGATGCCTGACGGCTCCACATCAGTTATCATACAAGGGAAAAAGCGTTTTCAGATGAAGGAACTGATAAAGAGCGTACCCTATTATATTACAAATGTCGGGGCCCTTGAAGATAGCAGGCCTGAAAAGAAGGACCCGGAATTTGAGGCCATAGTCGGCTCCTTAAAGGACTTATCTCTGAAGATCATTAAATTATCTTCCAACATACCTCCTGAAGCATCATTTGCCGTTAAAAACATTGAAAGTTCCACCTTCCTGATAAATTTTATAAGCTCAAATAGTGATATTAAAATCCAGGAAAAGCAAAATCTGCTGGAGATAAGTGAGATGAAAAAGAGGGGTGTGCTATTGCTGGAATATCTCACACGGGAAATACAAATGCTTGAGCTGAAGAATGATATACAAACAAAGGTTAAACTTGATCTTGATCAGCAGCAAAGGGAGTTTCTGCTCCACCAGCAGATGAAAACCATTCAGGATGAGCTTGGAGGGAGTCCTATTGATGAGGAAATAGAAGAAATGAAAGCCAAAGCGAAGAAGAAAAAATGGAACGACACGGTAAGGAAAACCTTTTATAAGGAAACGGAAAAATTACTGAGAATGAATCCTGCAGCAGGCGAATATTCGGTGTATGTTAATTATTTGCAAACTCTTCTTGACATGCCATGGAACGAATACAGCAAGGATAATTTCGACATAAAACGGGCACAGAAGATATTGAATAATGATCATTTCGGGATCGAGAAAGTCAAAGAAAGAATACTTGAACACCTGGCAGTATTAAAATTAAAGGGTGACCTGAAATCCCCGATCCTCTGTTTGTACGGGCCTCCGGGGGTTGGCAAAACTTCACTGGGGAAATCAATTGCCAGGGCACTTAAAAGAAAATACGTACGTATGTCGCTGGGAGGCCTCCATGATGAAGCTGAGATCAGGGGACACCGTAAGACCTATATCGGGGCTATGCCGGGACGTATTTTACAGAACATTAAAAAAGCAAAGACATCAAATCCTGTATTTGTACTTGATGAGATTGATAAGGTGGGAAACGATTTCAGAGGCGACCCGTCTTCTGCTTTGCTTGAAGTTTTGGATCCCGAGCAAAATGCAACGTTCTATGATAATTACCTTGAGATGGAGTATGATCTTTCAAAGGTAATGTTTATTGCTACTGCAAATACAACCAGCTCAATCAGCCTGGCTCTGCTTGACAGAATGGAATTAATAAATGTTAGCGGATACCTGCTTGAGGAGAAAGTGGAGATAGCCAAAAGGCACCTGATCCCTAAAGTACTGTCAGAACATGGGGTAGATAAAACCAGGGTTACATTTTCAAAAAAGGTAATTGAATATATTATTGATAATTATACAAGGGAATCAGGAGTAAGAGAATTAGATAAAAATATTGCCAAAATCATCAGGATCATTGCAAAAAAAATTGCCCTTGAAGAGGATTATAATATAGCCCTTTCAGTAGATGATATTGAAAAAATTATGGGGATCCCCAGATATATAAAGGATAAATACCTTGGCAATGAATTTGCGGGCGTTGTTACAGGACTGGCCTGGACTGCAGTAGGAGGGGAAATATTATTTGTTGAAACAAGTCTGAGCAGAGGAAAAGGAAAGCTTACTATTACAGGTAACCTGGGAGAGGTAATGAAGGAATCGGCAATTCTGGCACTGGAATATATAAAATCACACAGCGATGTGTTAAAGCTGAAACCTGAGATATTCGATAAATGGAATGTTCATGTTCATGTTCCTGAAGGAGCTATACCAAAGGATGGACCATCGGCGGGGATAACAATGATAATCTCCATGATGTCAGCTTTTACCCAGAGAAAGGTCAAAAAAAGCCTTGCAATGACGGGAGAAATTACTTTGAGAGGAAAAATCCTGCCCGTGGGGGGGATCAAAGAGAAGATACTTGCAGCCAAGCGGGCAGCAATAAAGGAAATTGTGCTCTCTGAAGAAAACAGGAAAGATGTTGAAGAAATAAATAAGATATATTTGAAGGGATTAAAATTTAATTATGTTGACAATATTATGGATGTTGTGAATATCGCGTTATTGAAACAGACAGTAGATAAGCCTTTGGAAATTGAATAATTA
>CAZBUF010000418.1:0-7158 GCA_964495025.1 uncultured Bacteroidales bacterium
AATATAAATTTATCCCTGCACTCCTTTTCTATGTTTTCAAGAAAATCAAAATAATCCTTGCATAATTTGAGTATCGATTCTCTTTTGAATTCCGACTTTTTTCTATTTTTCACTATTCTTCCTTTTATATTATAAATTCCTTTAACATTTCTTTCTATTTCTGAATCCTCTAAAGGAGTTATAGTAATTTTAAAATTGATATTTCGTTGATTTAAAAAATCTTCCAGTACTGGAAAAGATTCATCATCTGGTATAATGTAATCAAATAAATAAAAATCAGACCTAATTCCTGATTGTTTTGTGCTTAAAATCCTCCATTCATTTATCATCTTAAGTAATTTTTGCTGCTGTTTAGTAACTTTTATGGATTTATACCATTCTTCCCAACCAGGAACTTTATTATATTCAAATCTCATTACCCATGTAGTACTACGAGCTGCATTAAGAAACGCACTTAAGATATAATCGAAATATGGATCATTAATGTTAAATTTCTTCAGAAAATACCATGCTTCATCAAGCTTTCTTGCTGTACTTGTCATATAGGAAAATTATATTTTGCCGAATAATCTTAAGATTATATGATAACGCTGTAACAATAAGTATAAATATATGAATTTCCATCCAAATAAGTAACAAGCTAATTAGTTAGTAATAAGAATACTATTAATAGTAAAGTCAATATGCTAATGATATGTAATTAATAAATAATTTTTGTGTAATATTTTAAGTAATAAAATAGTATTATTTCCTATATAAATATCCCATACTTAATCAATCATAATAAAACTCTGCTTCTTCTCCATAGAGCATTTCCAAATATTGTGCATATTTTTTATCAATTGGGTGACTTCTATCCTTATAATTATCAAAAAAATCTTCAGTTAAAATCTTATTCATGAAAGTTTTAATATCATCAAGGTTCAGTGTCCCTTATAAATTCTTTCTTACAAAGAAGTATTCAGCATAGTCCATACTATATTTGAATCTTTCTTCAAGTTTATTTATTCATTTTCTATAAATACCAGATATTTAATGAGGCGCGTTGGCCGAAAATCGGATGATATAGGGTAGGCCATGGCCTGTGGGCTGCCTCGGATTTTCAAGATTTTTCTTTGGTTCGTTTCTTTTCATCGACTGGAAAAGAAATGAACAATGATTTTTCTTTGGTTCTTTCTTTTTATCACAGAAAAAGAAAGAACGTAAAGGTTAATTAAAAACATCCTTAAGCACCGCCAGTGATTTGATGCTCCCCATTCCCTCAAGATGCATCTTATAATATTCAACAAGTTTGTCCAGCAGGCTGCTTCTTGTGTTATTGTCAATCTTTATTTTCTCAAGGTTCCGTAACGAATACCTGTACAACTCGTCTAAACCTTTTCTTTCCGGCTCAGTAAGCAGAAATGAATATTGCAGGTTATCATTAAAGGATTTTCCCTGCCCTCCGGAAATAGTGCCGGGCTTACCCGTCTCAGTCATCTGAGGGGATATTCCAAGGTATTTTGACAGGACTAAAAGAAAAGCAAGATGGTAATTTTCTATCCCTTTATTTTTTATATCCAGCAGGTGTATTGAATTATAAAGAAAATCAAATAAGGGCATGTTGGATTCAACCTCCCTCAGCGTTTTATATATTATCTCGGATATGAACAATGCTATTGAGCTTTTTACTATATCATTATGGATTGTTTGCACAGGGAGATAATTCCTCAGGTCTTTTATCCGCTGTATATCCCTGCCCGGCTTATAATAAACATCCATATCAAGGACTGAAAGGGGCTGAAACAGGCTTAATCTTATTTTTGATCTCTTGCTCCTGACCCCGTTAACAATATATGCCTGGCGTCCGAAGATATCCGTATATATATGTGCAATTATACTTGAATCGCCATATTTGATATAATGGAGCGCTATACCTTTGGCCTTATGTAACATTTGCTATATGTAAACTCAGGAAATCCAATATTACCAACAATATTAATGTATAAACAGAAGCTTTGTCACATGAGTTTTATTACCATCCTCGCTGCTACAAAAAACAAGGTATACGCCTGTCTGTACCCTCTTACCCGAGAAGTTCCTCCCGTCCCATATCGCCTGCCCTCCCAGTGATGTTGTTTCAAACACTATATTGCCGCTGACATCGGTAATTTTAATATTAGCATTGGTCATCAGGCCTGTAACAGTAATATCCCCGTCATAATTCTCCCGTACAGGATTAGGGTATACATAAACGTTCCTGAAATCACCAGCTCCTGCAGTTGCCTGCCCCATATATGATAATATCCCCTGCTCGGTGCCGAAGAATACTTCCCCGTTATCATTATTTATTGCAATGCTTATGATTGTATTTGAGAACAGGGGATCTTCATCTTCATTAAAACTTAAGATCTCTTCTTTCCCGTCCTCTGACATTAAGAACACTCCCGAATTTTCCGTTCCCAGCCATTTACGGTTAGCGCCGTCAACAGCAATCGCATTTATCTTCTCATTTTCAAGCAATATGTCTGCATAGGATGTGCCATCATTCCTGGGTATCTTTATCTGGTATCCTATAACCTCCTGCTCCTCAAAAATATTTGAAGGACTATAATAAACCACCGGCCCTTTATTTGTTCCAAGCCAGATATTTCCATCCATATCTTCAGCAATAGAAAAGACACGGTCAATCAATTCCCCCTCAGCATTTTTAACTGTTATCAGCCTTTCATCAATTGACCCGTCACTGTTCTCCCTGAACACAAAAACGCCATTTCTTGTTAACAGCAGCCATACCTGGTTTAAAGAGGTGGCCAGTATCTTGCCTGTTAATGTTGTAATTCCAAAAACATTATTTTCAAATTCAATATCTTCCCAGCCTTCGTTTGGTCTGTATACAAAAACAGGATTCTCAACACTGCTTGTTGCTACCCATAAGTTATAATTATTATCAAAGCTCATTCCTGTCACTCTCACAGTCTTATCATACCCTTCAATATTTCTCAGCACACCATCATCCTCATCATAAATTTCAACCAGCTTACCGTCTTTCAACTCTACAACACCAAATCCGTATGAGCCACCGAAAATATGTTCCGGATCCCCGGGATCAGCTGCTATTTCCGAGATACACCAAACATCTTCCAATTCAGGTATGTTGCCTTTATTGTAATTGGTCCATTTTCCTTCATAAAAAGAATAAATTCCCTTACTATTATACCTGTTTGATTCATTTCCCGATGCTGACCACAGATAACCGTTCTCAAACGCCATACTTCCGACATCCTTGTATGCCGGACCATCAGGTGCTATCGCCCTGGCACTTCCATCAGTGTATTTAATCAGTCCGTCATACGGGTCCGCCACCCACAATATCTGGTCTTTATCGTATATCCCATGTTTCAGCAGATGATTCTTTGAATCATACTTTTCAATTAACTCCTCTGACTGGTTATAAACGTCACAGAAATAATATACAACTGCAATAAGGTAATCATTGTGAGTACCAAAATAAGTGCAATATCCTGCATAATCATTTTTCCATAACTTCCAGCCCCCATCTTCGATAATAACTATATCATCGTCATAAGTCTTTGAGAAGTTTCTGTAGCAGGCAAACAGCTGATTGTTAAAGTAAGCAATAAACCTGTATTCAAAATCAACTATCGGAACATTAGTAAGTCTCGACCAGTAATTATAATCAACCAGGTTAGGACTGTTGATATTTGCTTTATATATGCCATGTTCAGTAGCAGCGTAAAGATATTCCCCGTCAAATGTAAGGTCATTCACCTTTATCTGAGTCCCTGATTCACCGAACTGATAGGTATCCTTTATCTCATTCCTGGTAATATCAACTGCAACAATTCCAAAACCTGTGGCCATATATGCAATATTTTCATTCAGTAATATTTTATTTATTCCTTTTCCCCCGGTTATTGTCTTCATTTTAATATCCGGGATATTCTTAACTGAATCATTCCTTATTAAATCGATATTTCCGTTTAAATAAGCTATTATTAAAGTATTATTTTCCTCTGAATAATTTATTGTGCTAATCCCGACATCATTTAAACCTGTGACCTTAGTATATTTCTGGCAGCAATAATTATCCTCCTTATTAAAGGAAAATAATCCCCCGTCAGTGGAACAGAAAATATTATTCCCAACTTCAGCAAGCCTCATAGCATGAGTATATGGAAGGTAATCCTTCCATGTGTTGTTCGGCCTTTGTGCCATTGAAGTACCAGGGCACAGGAGGTAAATTACGTAAATTACTGTGAAACAATATTTCCTTATCATGTACTTTTATTCAATAATAATTCTATATACGATATTATTAATAAATTATTATATCCCGGCTGTTAAAGCTTTATTTAATATTTATTGCTGCGATTGAGATAGTCAACCAGTTTATTTATTGCAATGGCCCTGTGTGATATTTTATTTTTTTCTTCCGGCGTCATTTCCGCGAATGTTAAATCATAATCCTCCGGTTTAAAAACAGGATCATAGCCGAACCCTGAATCCCCCTTCCTTTCACTTGTTATTGTTCCATTAATAATACCTTCAAAATTAGTAATATCTCCATTTTCAACAAGAGATATCACAGTTGTAAATTTTGCATTACGATTTTTTATTCCTTCCAGATTTCTCAACACTTTATCAATATTGTCCTGAAAACTGCAGTTGATCCCCGCATATCTCGCCGAATATACTCCGGGCTCTCCGTTTAAGGCTTCAATCTCAAGTCCCGTGTCATCAGCAAAGCAATTTATCTTAAATTTATTATAAATAAATATAGCTTTACTACGGGCATTGGCTTTGATTGAATTGTGGATCTCCGGAATATCTCCGGTAAAATCCAGGTCTTTGAGACTTAACAATATCAGGCCACTACTAAGAATGCTCTTTACCTCATTGAATTTAAATTGATTATTTGTGGCAAAGATTAATTTTTGTCTCATGTAAAAAAAACTAAAACCGGGGTTACCGCCCGGTTATAAAATATTTACCTGGTATTTTAATAAGAATTTTTATCCTCCGGAGGTACTGAAACTACCTCCTATTTTCGTTGGCCTGGGATTTATACAAATGACCGGAATTTGTTCAGAATTTGCAATTATATATTGTTCCTGGGCTCCCAGCACATAATCAGCCAATTTTATATCTCTTGTTGTCATTATAAGTATTGCATCTGCTTTTATATCTTTAGCATATGCAACAGTTTCTTTAGCAAAATCTCCGCCAGAAGTGGCGGTTTCAATTTCGAACCTGATACCCTTTGAACTAAAGAATTTGTTTATAAAAAATATATTGGAATCAACGCCTTTGATATAATTAGGATCCGTATTCCTTGCCCTGAAAAGAAAGAATTTTGTCCTGAATCTTTTTGCAAAATAAGTTGCCCAGTTAACACATTCTTTATTCTCTTTCCTGAATGATATTGGTATTACAATATTTTCCAGTGTTTCTCCCCGGGGAGAATCCTGAACAACCATAAAGGGAGCCTTGGACCCTGCTATAACTTTCAATGCCCAGCTACCCAGCACTTTTTGCATGCCCTTGATGCCGTGTGTCCCCATAACGGTCATTCTTGCCCTTATCTCTGAGGACAGTTCATTAATAGTAGTAAAAATAGTTCCCTCTTTTACAACTATTTTTGGTTTCACATTTATATTTGCAAATTTTTCCCGCACAGAGTCAGCTATTTTCTTCTCTGCATCGGCGACCTCAGATTCCTTCTTAACAATATGAATTATAGCTATATCATGATTTATAACTTTTGCTATATCAATGGCGTGTTCCAAAGCGACAACAGATTTTTCGGTAAAATCCCAGGTCACTAAAATTAAATTAGAATACTGTTCCATTTAATAATATTTTTATTAATAAAACTTTAAATTAATAGTATATATTATAAATATTTCAAATTTTACAAAAAAAATATAATAAAACAATGATATTAATAAATGATAATTAACAATATAGCTAAATTTACTAATTAATATCCATAAACATCTTAAAAACTGTAATATTTAAGTTTCCATTTGCTAAATTATAATAATTTTTATACTATTATTTTTTTTTATTGCTCATTATTGCTTGAGTGTGCGTAATTCTTTAATTTTGGCCTCAAAATCAGCTCTAATTTTAATAAATCCGTATATGCAAGACACAGACTGGGAAAATTTGCCGTTTGGTTATTTAAAAACTGATTACAATGTACGTTATCAGTACAAGGACAATAAGTGGGGAAAGATGGAGGTTTCCTCCTCGGAACATATCAGTCTTCATATTGCATCCACATGCCTGCATTACGGGCAGGAGGCTTTTGAAGGGATGAAGGCATTTAAAGGGAAAGATGGCAAAATAAGATTATTTCGTTGGAGGGAGAATGTAAAACGTATGAGGGATACTGCAATAGGGATCAAGCTGGCTGTAGTTCCTGAAGATCTGTATAAAGAAGCACTTTTTGAAGTTGTAAAACTTAACGAAAGGTTCGTTCCTCCCTATGGACATGGAGCGTCATTATATATCAGGCCTCTGTTAATAGGAACCGGAGCTGAAGTGGGCGTTAAACCTGCAAAAGAGTATACATTTATTATTTTTGTATCTCCAGTGGGCCCGTATTTCAAACATGGTTTTACGCCGGTTGATATTATGATCTGCCGTGATTTTGACAGGGCAGCACCCTTAGGTACCGGAGCATTAAAAGTAGGGGGTAACTATGCCGCAAGTTTATCTTCTCTTGAAGCTGCTCATGACCTCGGCTTTGACACAACGCTATATCTCGATGCAAAAGAAAAAAAGTATGTTGATGAAGCAGGCCCTGCCAATTTCTTTGGTATAAAAAACAACACATATGTTACACCTGACTCCAGGACTATTTTACCTTCTATAACAAACATGAGTCTTATGGACTTGTCAAGAGATATGAATATGAAAGTTGAACGCAGGCCGGTTGAGGTAAAAGAACTCCCTACATTTGAAGAGGTGGGAGCCTGCGGTACTGCTACAGTAATAACACCTATCAAAAAAATTTACGACCCGGAAAATAAAGAGACATATGAGTATTGTAAAGACGGGAAGCCAGGCCCCATTTCAAGCAAATTATATAATGAGCTGATATCAATTCAGAACGGTGATTCAGAGGATAGGTTTGGCTGGATAGATTTT
>CAZBUF010000419.1:0-5112 GCA_964495025.1 uncultured Bacteroidales bacterium
CATATTGATAGGTGTAAGCAATTATGAAGATCCGACGATCAACGATTTGGATAATCCCGTAAATGATGCCAGGAAGCTATATGAAACATTAAAAGCCAACTATTCTTTTAATGAAGATAATATTCATCTACTGATAAATGCAAAAAGGGAAGAAATAATTGCAACCTTTGATAATCTTGAGCTTAACCTTAATGAAAATGATAATCTTTTAATATTCTATGCCGGTCATGGATACTGGGATGAAAAAACACAAAAAGGTTACTGGCTGCCTTCAGATGCAAAATATAATAACACTGCCTGCTGGATCAGGAACAGCACTATCACCGGTTATGTAAGCGGCATAAAGGCAAGGCACACCCTGTTGATCTCAGATGCCTGCTTCAGCGGGGGAATATTCAAAACACGTGCTGCATTTACCGGCGCATCAAAAGCAATAACGCGCTTATATGAACTGCCAAGCAAAAAAGCTATGACAAGCGGCACCCTAAGGGAAGTTCCGGATGAGAGTATTTTTCTGTATTACCTGATAAAAAACCTTACTGATAACGAGGATAAATACCTGCCTGCTGAAAAGCTGTTCTTCGGTTTTAAACCTGCAGTACTTAATAACAGTGATAATATCCCCCAGTTCGGTGTGATCAAAAATGCCGGAGATGAGGGCGGTGATTTTATTTTTGTAAAAAATTGAACATACATCATGAAAATTTACTTAATTTTATAATCTGAGTTTAAAAAATTTAATGTTTAAAAACTAACCTAAAATCTGAAATTATGAAAATAATAAAAGTTCTGTTTCCTCTTGTTTTGGTTATTGTTTTTTTGTCAGGTTGTGCAACATCAACACTGACAAGAAAAAGCCCATCCAATTACATAGAGTTCACCAAATCTGACTTTGAAATTTCACAGCAGGTTACAGGTGAAGCAACGGTAGAAAAAATATTAATGGTTGACTGGGCAAGATTATTCGATAAAAAGTATGGTACTTTGGACGCACCTTCCCAGGCAATATTTACCATTGTTGGTAACCAGGCTGCATTCTCCCCGCAGCTTTATGCTTTGTACAACATTTTACAGGAGAATCCCGGATATGATATTGTTCTTTATCCTCAGTATGATACAAAAAGATCAGGCTTCCCTCCTTTTTATAGTGTGACCAGGGTTAAAGTTACAGCCAGGCTGGGCAAGCTGAAAAACTAGAACTATTGTAAATATCAATTATGAAATTCAAATTCCCATAACAGATTCTTTGATCAGGATCTTTTGTGGGAATTTTTTTTATATCCGGAAAAAAACATTAACTTATTATTGAAAATTAATAAGTTCATATACCATGACAGCAGTAATAATACCATTTATCATATTATTAATATCTCTGGGGGCATATAACGGGAAAGATCCCGGACTAAACGAATATTCAGAAGATTATGCGGTCATTTATATTCATCGCCTGGCAAAATCAACAAATGCCGGCATAAAATATAAAATATATTTTGACAATGAAGAAGCAGGCTTCTTTAAGGGTATAAAAACTGCCTTTTCAGCGGAGCCAAGAGAAGAATGGATCGTCACGAAAAGGTTTGTTGAAGGTAAATTCTTCATTAAGGTAAGAGAAGGTAACAAAGTCAAAGACATTTTGGTTATGGAAGTTAAAGCGGGCAGATCATATTTTATTGAATTTGATCCCTCGGCTGCCTATGGAATAAACTCCCTCCGGTTGTTAACTTTCCGCGAAGGGCAGGATCAACTGATCCTCAGCAGTAAGAAAGATATTCAGATTTATTATAGTGATCTGGAAGCGAGGATTGAAGGAGACAAATTCCGGTCACTTGAAGATTTTGAAGCAGCTACTGTCAGTGCGGCAGAGAACAACACCAGCTCTGATAATCCCCAGGCTGCAGTCTCAGCAACATCTGACAGAATTTACTCGGAAGTTAATATGAACATCCCTGAGATTTCAAGGAAATGCGAATACTGCTTTGCAATGATCGTTGGAAACGAAGATTACAGTTCATTTCAAAATGATTTGCACAGTGAGGTTAATGTTGTCTTTGCTATAAGTGATGCAAAGGTCTTCCGTGATTATTCAATAAAAACATTAGGCATACCTGATGATAATATCATTTACATGGAAAATGCCCGTGCCATTGAAATGCAAAGGGCATTGAACAAGATGAGCCTGATTATTAAAAATTCCAAAGGTAAAGCCATAGTATATTTTTATTATGCCGGGCATGGCTTTCCTGATGAATTAACACATGAACCTTATGTTATACCTGTAGATGTGAATGCCACCGACTTACAGTTTGCAATCAAACTTAATGACCTTTATGAAAAGCTGGCAGAATATCCTTCGGAAAAAATAACTGTATTCCTCGATGCATGTTTTAGTGGGGGAGCAAGAAACCAGGGTTTACTTGCAGCACGGGGTGTAAAGGTAAAGCCTAAGGATGATCCCCTGCCAGGAAATATTGTGGTTTTCTCGGCAAGCAGCGGGGAACAATCCTCTCTTCCCTATAAAGAAAAAGGACATGGTATGTTCACATACTTCCTTCTTAAGAAACTTCAGGATAGTGAAGGTAAAGCAACTTACAATGAATTATCGGAATACCTGAAAGAAAATGTATCTATGAAATCAGTGCTGATAAATAATAAGGAACAAAATCCGCAGGTAATTGTTGGCGCTGGTACCGGGGAAACATGGAAAAACTGGAGATTTGACAAATAATATAATCTTGCCTGGCCTGGTTAGCAGTTAATAATAACAATGACTGACAGGGAATTTTTAAAAGAAATAAGCAGGGGGAATCAACAGGCATTCAGGTTGTTTGTGGAAAAACACCAGTTAGCCGTAATGAAATTATGCAAAGGGTTTCTTCATAGCCAGGAAGATGCTGAAGATGTGACCCAGGATGTGTTTGTTGAAGTGTACAGGTCAATTCACAAATTCCGTGGTGACTCCAGTCTGTCAACATGGCTGCACCGGATTGCCGTAAATAAATCCCTTAATCACCTCCGCAGGAACAAAATAAATAAATACCTTGATAATATTGAATCTTTTTTTACCTCCGGGAAAAATACTGTAAATGAGATCGGGAACACAAATAACACTGATCCTGAAAGGACATTTGAACAAAACGAAAAGGCCGCCATATTGCATCAGGCCGTTAACTCACTCTCAACAAATCAGCGTATCTGCTTTATAATGAATAAATATGAGGATCTGCCGTATAAAGAAATAGCTGAAATAATGAACACAACAATATCAGCTGTTGAATCACTTATTCACAGGGCAAAAATCAATCTCCGGAAAAAACTGTATAATTATTATAAAAAAAATTATTAGCTGACCGCTGGTTTTATTAATTATATGTGTCAAACAGGTAATAAAAGAATAAAATGAAATGCGATAAACTACACAGGGATCTTATATTTTACCTTGAGGGAGGCCTTGACAGGGAAAGAAGGAATGAAATCAGTTCTCATTTGCATGGATGTGAGTCCTGCAGAAATTTCGCTGATTACCTGGAGCTCTCCTTAAGCATCATTGATAAAGAAAAAGAACCGGAGGTCAATCCTTTTTTATACACCCGAATTAAGCAAAAGATTGACAATCCGCGATACAGACGCAGTATTTTTATCACTTCTGCCGCAAAATTTTTACGCCCTTCAGTTATATCAATCATTTTAATTTTTGGTGTTTTTGCAGGGATTAAAATCGGCAGCTATTTAAATAATAAGTTTCTTAATAATGCTACTGAAATTCAGGTTGAAACCTATTACCTGAATGATTTCCAGCATGAGCCGGTAGAAACAAATTTATTAGCCGAAGAATTTGAAACTGAAAATATTAATTAATATGAAAACTTATTTTACCCGTTCCAGGATATTAATATGGCTTGTAATTATTCTTCTTATTATTAATATATCAGCTGTTATTACAATTTTATACAGTATTAAGGCCAGGAATGAACTCAGATTCAGCGCCGGTAAGTTTTCTCATGATAAGGAATTCATACATCACCATCCCGGAAAATCCTTTAAGAATTGTATGAATCTCAATGAGCTGCAGCATCAGCAATTCAGAACCGCAAAACACAGATTCTTCCTTGAGGCAGGAAAGCTATCAGGGCAGATGCATGAAAAAAGGATTGAATTTATAAATGAGCTTGCATCTGACAAGCCTGATACTATAAAAATACAGGAAATTGCAAATGAGATAGGATCACTGCACGCAAAATTAAAATATCAGACATATAAGCATTACATCGAGATGAAAAGTGTATGTACAAAAGAACAGGAAGAAAAACTAATTAATTTATTCAAATCTATGCTTTATGAGGATCCGTTTCTTTCCGAACCTGCGAGGCATAGCGAAGAAGGGCAAAGGCGTCATCATAAGAGATGAGGCAAATTTTAGTAATTTAATAATTAAAATTTAGTAAAAATGAAAAAATCAATTTTAATAAAATCAGCAATACTAATCGGATTGGTATTGCTAAGTGTTAATCCGGCAGCAGTTGCACAGAAGAGATGTCAACAGAAAAACAACTCAGCTGATCGCGGTCCTGAAGGGCCCTGCATGTACAAAGGAATACCTGATCTTACTGAGGTACAGGATGCTAAAATCAATGAGTTAAAAACGGCTCATATGAAAGAAATGCTTAAATACAGAAATCAACTGGATGAGAAACATGCCGGGCTTAAAACGCTTCAAACTGCTGAAACCGTTGATATGAACAAAATTTATAAGGTTATCGAAGAGATAGGTTCAATTGAGATTGATATGGCAAAAAGCAGGGCTGGAATGCATCAGGATATCCGGGAAATTCTTAATGATGATCAGCGTGTACGTTTTGATACGAACGCTACGCATCAGATGATGAGCTGCCGTAAGGATTGCACTGCTCCAAAAGAAGGATGCAGAATGAAACAGTAGTTAATATTCAACAGATTTAAAAGATTATGACGGGTGATGCTATAGTAAAATACTTATAGCTACCCGTCATAATTATTCAACAGCAATAAAATATACATATTGTACTACTGTAATCAGTTGAAGCCTTTACAGCAAATTATGTAAAAATAATCTGTGTTCCTTCACCGTTTGCCAGT
>CAZBUF010000420.1:0-6747 GCA_964495025.1 uncultured Bacteroidales bacterium
AGTTCTTTGAGCGTTACAATGTTTACGCCATCTTCAAGCAAATGTGTGGCATAGCTGTGTCGCAGCGAATGTAGGTTAACGTCCTTTTTGACGGATGTTTTTTTCAAAGCTTCGCGCATCACCCAGCTCAGGCCTCGCACAATATTACAAATAATGGCAATGTTGGAATAGGTACCCAGAATCCGGGTGCTAAATTGGAGGTTTCAGGCGGAGCAATTCGTCCCTTCTTAGGTTCATCGTCAAATTCCGGAATCGAATGGTTGAATGATCCTGTTGGAGGTGCTGATGATAGAGCTTTTTTAAAATATTATACAGAAGGACCAGATAATACAAGAATGAAAATAGGTATAATTAATGACCCGGAAGATGAATTGGATGTAATTGGGTCGGGCGGTATTAATTTCATAACAGGCCCCAATTTTGGTTATATTGGGGACTTTGCCGGTCCATTTATTTTCTATAAAAGTAATCCCGATGGTACACTTACTGAACGGATGAGAATTGATCATGACGGCAATGTTGGTATCGGTACGCCGGACCCGATTAATAAATTACAAATTGATGGCGACGTAAGAATTGGTTTAATAACAGATGATGATGGTTCGACTGAAGGTTATGGAAACAAATTATATTTTTCAGGTGGAGATGACTGGGGGGAAATAGATGGACTTAACCATGATAGTGATAATTCTGATGAACTATCGATAGCAAGATACAACGTTGGATCAGATGATAGTGAGTTAAGAATTAATATAGGTGATGAGGGTGGAGACAGGTTAGTTGTTGGCCGTCATAATTGTTGCGGCCCGTTGGCAGGTTTGTGGCAGACATTTCTAAGAGTTGGAGGTGATGGTAAGGTTGGTATTAATACTTTTAATCCTTCCGGCACATTACATGTACAAAGTGGTTTAACCAATTCTTCTGATAGTATTTTTTTAGTTGCCACTTCTGGTAATGTTGGTATTGGACAGGAAAATCCGGATCAAAAACTGGTTGTTAATGGAGGTATTCTGGCTGGCAATGGTTTTCCTCAGCCTGTCGGAAGCGGAAATGCAGGCTATTCATTTATTGGCGATGGTAATTACGATACCGGCATCTTTTCTGATGAAGATGGTGTTTTATGTATATATAATCAAAGTGGGAGGACATTATTAACTAATACTGAGAACAATATTGGAATTGGTATAGATGACCCTACAGCTAAAATTGATATAAATAATCCTGCCGGATTCGGGCAATTAAGATTAAGAAATAGTTATACTCCTGATGATACATCTGACCCAAATGGTAATATTGGAGATATTTCATGGGATGATAATTATTTCTATGTAAAAACCAATGCAGGCTGGAAAAGAACAGCACTAGGTACATGGTAATAGGCATCAATTGAAATATCAGCATTCTGTTAGGGATGCAATATATGAAACGGTTTTAAAACAAAATTATTGTAATTTGAAAATTATAAACGCAAATGTGTGAATAATATAACTTTTTTCAAAAATTTTGTAATACACGTCCGTTTGGAAGTACTTACCTTTATTCTTTCAAAATAAATTCACAAACAATAGTCAGTAAACCTATCTGCTGAAAGCCGATAAGGGTTTTATCTGATTATTGAAAATAAATAGATGAGCTATGAAGACTATAATTGTTCCAATGGATTTTTCAAATGAGGCTTTACCTGGTTTGAATTGGTCATTGATGTTGGCAAATAAAACAGGAGCAAATATCCAAATGGTCCATGTTGTTAGGAAGAATGACAGTACTGATAATGAACATTTGGAAAATGAGCATCAATTATCAGAAATCAAATTTAAAGCTATACTTACAAAGTATAAAGAAAAAATCAATCCGAATTTTGACTTGAGTTACACCATTAAAGAGGGCAAGGTATTTAAAGAAATAAATGAACTGGCAGATACCTTTGATGATGTTCTGATAGTGCTTACAACCCATGGGGAATCTGGTTTTGAAGAATTGTTCATTGGTGGTAACGCTTACAAAATAACCTCTCATTCGAAAAATCCGGTGATTACGGTCAGAAGGAACGACATACCTTCAAAAATTGATAAAATCGTATTACCGCTCGATATTACATTTCAGACACGAGAAAAGGTTCCATATACTGTTAAATTGGCGCAGACATTTAATTCTGAAATTCACTTGCTTTCTGTAATGATCTCAAATTTTGAGAATCTCGAAAAAAAACTGTATCAGTATACCAAACAGGTAGCTTCTTACATTAAGGCCCACAAAATTTCCTGCATAGTAGAACATCTTCAAGGTAACAACCTGACTGACGTGACCCTTGACTATGCGCGCTCTGTAAATGCAGACCTTATTTCAATTATGATGGAACAGGAGAAGAGTGTTTCCAATTTATTGTTGGGCAGTTATGCTCACCAAATGATCAACAAAGCGTTTATCCCTGTTTTATTATTTCCAAACTATCAATTGCGTGTAATAACAGAGGATATATGGGATTTAGGAGCATTTCATGACGGAAATTATCACCAACGATAACCTGAATGCAAGTGTCGATGCCCAGGCAGGGTACACGACCGGAAGAAACGGTCTTCCAGCCAAGTCCGGTAACATTGGACACCAGTTTTGTTACTCGGCTGGCGTAATGATACTTTCAAAGGAGCATCCGCAAACAGTTCTTTATCGTTCAGTGAAACCAATATTGAAGCCTGAACTACCTCAGGAAACCCATGGAACTATTGCTAATGTCGTGTTTCCTACCGGTATAGACAGGCGAGACGATCTTGGCAAACCTGACTATTTCGACATCTATTATGGAATGGCTGACAATCGGATTGGTGCCGCTCGCCTTGATTTACCGGATATTTTACCACCAGGGGGACTTGCCGATCCACTGGATGCAATAGTTTAATTTTTTTAGAAGGTTTTACCACGTAAATTATAAGATATATCATGACTTTCGTAGATTACTATAAAATATTAAATGTAGATAAATCGGCAACGACAAAGGACATCAGAGATGCTTATCGGAAATTGGCCAGAAAATTTCATCCTGATCTGAACCTAAATGATAAGGATGCGAAAGCCAAATTCCAGCAGATCAATGAAGCCAATGAAGTATTGCTGATACACTGGATGAAACTGAAAAAAAAGTGGCTATCAAATTTGCCCATACAAAAACCTTTTCCTGCGATCCACTTCTTGCCAATTTTTATAAGGAAGCCGACAAAGTCTTTAGAAAAAATTTAGAACAACTCGAAAAGGATTTGCCAAAAGAAAAAGACATCCGGGAAGCAGCCATCAAAAAGGATTTATTAAATCTTGAGAAAATAATACGTAAATTAGGAAAAAAGTACTCTATAGCTATGCATCATAGCATGAAATCATTTAAAGACCATGTGTCAAAAGCACATCACAATGTCTTAGTCGATTTTATTTTTCCAATACCGATACCCGGATTATCCGATAGCTAAAAAGGTATCTACTATAATATTATACAACACTTTAATCGATTGTGAATTATGAAACCAAACACAAAACAGCCTAAAACTCCTGAAGCAAAACTCAATGATAAAGAAGATCTAAAATCCCTTCCCATGAAGGAACTGCAAACAAAGTTGGGATCAACACCGTACGGCCTCACACAGACCGAGGCGGAGAAACGTCTAACTCGATACGGACCAAATGAAATAGAAGAAAAGAAAACCAATCTTTTTCTGAAATTCCTCAGCTATTTTTGGGGGCCTATCCCCTGGATGATCGAAGCAGCTGTGATCCTTTCGGCAGTGGCCAGACATTGGCCGGATTTTTTCATCATCCTTCTTTTGCTTGTTGCCAATGCCGTGGTCGGGTTCTGGGAAGAACGTGAAGCAGGCAATGCCATTGAGGCCCTCACGGCCAGGCTTGCTGTCAAGGCTCGTGTACTGCGTGATGATAAGTGGATCAACCCGCCCTCACGCGAATTGGTGCCCGGCGATGTCATACGCATGCGCTTAGGTGACATTGTTCCTGCTGATGCCCGGTTGCTGGATGGTGACCCGGTAGAAGTGGATCAGTCTGCATTAACAGGTGAATCATTACCAGCTACACTCAATCCTGGTGAAGCAATATATTCCGGTTCAATCATACGCCGGGGTGAAATAGGAGCCATGGTTTATGCTACAGGTACAAATACCTATTTTGGCAAGACAGCACAATTAGTGCAGGAAGCGCACACTGTCAGCCATTTTCAGAAGGCGGTATTAAAAATAGGTAATTACCTTATTATTCTCGCGGTAACCTTGGTAGTAATAATTATTGCTGTAGCTATCTATCGTGGCGATCCTATTCTAACCGCGTTACAGTTTGCTTTAGTGCTTACCATTGCAGCGATACCCGTTGCTATGCCTACAGTGTTGTCGGTGACTATGGCTGTTGGCGCTCGTTTACTCGCTAAAAAAGAGGCCATTGTAAGCCGGTTGGTGGCCATTGAAGAATTGGCAGGAGTTGACTTGCTGTGTGCAGACAAAACGGGTACTCTTACCCAGAACAAATTAACGCTGGGTGATCCTTTCAGTGTTAACAATAATCATGCAGACCAGATAATCTTAAATGCTGCCCTGGCATCGCGGGCAGACAATAATGACTCCATTGATCTGGCAGTGCTTGGCGGTCTTAAAGACGATAAGGCGTTGAAAGACTATAATGTGATCCATTTCCAGCCTTTTGATCCGGTACATAAACGCACAGAGGCCACTGTTAGAGCTAAAGATGGCAAGATGTTCAAAGTAACGAAAGGCGCACCGCAAGTAATTCTTGAATTATCAGCTAATTCCGGGCAAGTAAAAACTCTTGTGGATAAGGCCGTTAATGAATTTGCAGCACGCGGGTTTCGGTCATTGGGCGTTGCCCGTGCCGATGGAGAAGGCCAATGGCAATTTATTGGTGTGTTGCCCTTGTTTGACCCCCCAAGGGAAGATGCAGCGGAAACAATATCCATTGCACGTAAAATGGGAGTTAAAATAAAAATGGTTACAGGAGATGCATTGGCCATTGCCCAGGAAACCGCCAAAAAATTGGGGATGGGCTCATCCATATATGATGCCAGCGGATTGGGAGATTCAAAACGTATTGAGTCCACCGAAGTAGCCAGGTCCATCGAAAAGGCCGACGGTTTCGCACAGGTGTTTCCAGAACATAAGTTCCACATTGTGGATGTGTTGCAAAAACTCGGTCACATTGTTGGCATGACTGGCGATGGTGTGAACGATGCCCCCGCTTTGAAAAAAGCCGACTGCGGCATAGCTGTTTCGGATGCTACAGATGCCGCAAGGGCTGCTGCATCCATTGTACTTATGGCACCAGGGCTGTCGGTAATTATTGATGCGATTAAAGAAAGCCGGAAAATTTTCCAGCGGATGAACAGCTATGCAATCTACCGCATAACAGAAACACTACGCGTGTTGTTATTTATGACCTTATCTATACTTGTATTTAATTTTTATCCGGTAACGGCAGTCATGATTGTGATGCTTGCATTGCTTAACGATGGTGCCATTCTTTCCATTGCTTATGATAAGGTTAAATATAAGAATCAGCCAGAGGCATGGAACATGCGAATGGTACTGGGAATATCATCAGTGTTGGGTGTCATTGGGGTCGTCTCCGCCTTTGGCTTGTTTTATTTAGGTGAGCGCGTCTTTCATCTCGACCGTGATCTAATCCAAACATTAATGTATTTAAAATTATCTGTTGCGGGACATCTAACAATCTTCCTCACGCGCACACGTGGCCCGTTTTGGTCTATTCGTCCCGCAAATATTTTATGGATAGCCGTTGTTGGAACGCAAATCGTAGCCACTTTGATAGCTGTTTATGGGCTATTTATGACACCTCTCGGCTGGGGTTGGGCACTATTCGTTTGGGGCTATGCATTAGTATGGTTCCTCTTGAATGACCGCGTGAAACTCCTTGCGTATAGAATTTTTGATTAATTCACAATATATAGGATTTTAAGACGAGCTCGTTGAAAGCAATTTATTTTTAATCAATTGTTAATTATTTACCGGGGAGCCTAAGTCTTTTATTATTTCCTGCATTGAAGGGCTTAACGGTACATAACAGTATTGGTAATCTTTTACCAAATCAAGTACATGAAGAAAATATAAAAAGAGAAAAACTATGGAAAAATTATTACAAAAAAAATCCTACTATTGTAAATCAATTTTAGGATTAAAACTAAAGTGTAAACTTATATCAGGATTTAAGTATTAATATGTAAACTATTTTTAGGACGAGTCAGGATCGCCCTCGGTGCGGAACTGCGTTTACGCTCTCATTTATGGGCAAAATAATAAAAAAGTGACAGAGCCGACAGAAATGAATATTATAAAGTATAATTGCTAAAAAGTTCGTAAATTTGATAGAGTTAATTAAAAAATAACAAGATTCATAATTGTGCGACAAACATAGGTAAGCTTAAAAATTTAAGAAGAAATAAACTTAAAATCAAATATCATGAAACGCTCCTATTTTCAACTAGCTCTTACTATTTTTCTTGCTATATTAATTACTAAAGTTAATTGCCAGACTATCCCCTGGAAAAATATTGGGCCATATATGGGTTATATTAACTCAATGGCAATGGATAATGCGCACCCAGACACAGTATATGCTGCCACCTCTGGTGGTCTTTACAAAACTGTTGATGGTGCTGAAAACTGGTATAAAACTAGTTTGCCTGACGTAAAAGTAAATACCATTGAGATTTCAAACAGCCACTCA
>CAZBUF010000421.1:0-13064 GCA_964495025.1 uncultured Bacteroidales bacterium
GGTTATTACATCAACTGACTATATTACTGAAGTAAATGCTGAAATGTATGCCAAACTTCAGCTTGAAACCCATATTATATTACTGCAGCAATCTGTTTTTAACTATTTAACTTTAAAAGGGGAGATATAAAAATGATACTTAAAAGATATATAAATAAGCAAAAAAGTTATTTTTTACCTGCAGCACTGTTTTTTTTAATGGCAATATACGGATGTGCCGGGAAAAATGACATTGCTGATGCCTATGGCAATTTTGAGGCAATCGAAGTTATCGTTTCATCACAGGCTCAGGGGGAGTTAATGGCCTTAAACATTATGGAAGGGCAGATTATTGAAAAAGATGAACTGGCAGGAGTCGTTGATACAATATCATTATCAATAAATCGTGAACGGCTGCTTGCTCAGGAACAAGTAATAAGGGCAAAGAGCGGCAATACAAGATCTCAGATTAATATTCAGGAAGAGCAAATAAAGAATCTTGTGAGGGAAAGAAACAGAATGGAAAGCCTTATTAAGGATAATGCTGCCACCAGGCAACAGTTGGATGATATAATTGGAAAGATAAATGTTCTTAAATTAAACATAGAATCAATAAAACAACAGGATAAAATTATACTGGCCGAGGGGGGGGTAGTAAAAAGTGAGCTGAAACAGAATGCAAATCAGATCAATAAGTGCAGAATAATTAGTCCTGTTACCGGAACTGTCATACAAAAATATAAGGAAAAAGGAGAAATTGTTGCTCCGGGAAATCCTGTTTTTAAGGTCACTGATCTTAAGGAAATGGAACTGAAAGTGTATGTTGACGGCTCACAATTAACCGGTATCATAATTGGTGACACAGTGACAGTTAAAATAGATGACAGGAATAATGCTGAACGGGATATGGATGGCATAGTAAGCTGGATATCATCAGAGGTTGAGTTTACGCCGAAAACGATACAAACCAGAGAAGAAAGGGTAAATATGGTTTATGCCATAAAAATACTTGTAAGGAACGACGGCAGAATAAAAATAGGCATGCCCGGAGAGGTTTACTTCAATGATTAATATTTACAGACCTGCTGGGATGGACTGATTATTTGAAAATGCTATGAGAGGAAATTTTATTAGGATCAATGATCTGTCAAAATCATTTAAAGAGGTTAATGCACTAACAGATATTAATATTGATATACCTGAAGGATGCCTTTTTGGATTCATCGGACCTGACGGAGCAGGAAAAACAACTCTTTTCAGAATAATAGCAACATTGCTGATGGCAGATAAAGGCAGGGTAAATATCAAAGGACTGGATGCAAAAAGTGATTACAAAAAAATAAGATCAATAATCGGATATATGCCTGGCAGGTTTTCACTTTACCATGATCTGACAGTTGAAGAAAATCTGAAATTTTATGCAACCATATTCAGTACTACAATAAAAGAAAATTACCATCTTATAAGAAATATTTATTCTCATCTTGAACCATTCGGCAAACGTCTGGCCGGAAACCTGTCAGGGGGAATGAAGCAGAAACTGGCACTTTCATGTGCCCTGATCCATAATCCTGAGATCCTTATTCTTGATGAACCTACAACGGGAGTTGATGCAGTATCCAGAAATGAGTTCTGGGATATACTTAAGGGCCTGGCTGCCTGGGGAATGACAATCCTTGTATCCACATCATATATGAATGAAGCAGGGCTATGCAATAAGGTTGTTCTTATGCATAACGGGAAAATACTTGATAATGATGCTCCGGATAGGATCGTAAAACGTTTTGATAAATCATTGCTGTCAGTTAAATCAGGAGACATTAATAAACTGGTGTTGGACTTAAGGGAATTTTCGGGCGATAGCAGTGCCTACTTATTTGGTCAGCATGTTCATTTTTGCCGGGAAACTGTTCTTGACGAAATGAAAATTAAAGAATATTTACTGCGCAAAGGGCACAGTGATATTGAAATAAAAACTATCAAAGCTGATATTGAGGATTGTTTTATTGCTTCAATAGAAAATTTTAGTGATTTGAATACCTGAGATTTGCATTTAATGATATGTCAGGAAAAGAAGTAATTATTAAAGTAAACGGACTGGTAAAGAAATTTGGCAGTTTTACAGCAAATGACAACTTATCGTTTGAGGTATATAAGGGAGAGATTTTTGGTTTTATAGGCGCAAACGGTGCAGGCAAAACCACAGCTATCAGAATATTATGCGGATTGTCCTATCCGACCTCAGGGGAAATTAATGTTGCAGGATATGATGTTTACACTCAGCGGGAAAAAATAAAAAGTGTTATTGGTTATATGAGCCAGAAGTTTTCACTTTACGAAGACCTTACAATAAAGGAAAATATCAGGTTCTATGCAGGCATATACGGATTAAAGGACAATCAGATAAGGGAAAAAACGGAATTACTCATTAACAGTCTTGATCTTGGCAAGGTTGCTAATAAACTGGTGAGAGAAATACCACTTGGCTGGAAACAAAAACTGGCTTTTTCGGTTGCTGTAATTCATGAACCAAAACTGGTTTTCCTGGATGAACCTACAGGAGGTGTGGATCCTATTACAAGAAGAAAATTCTGGGAATTTATCTATGATGCTGCAGGTAGAGGCATTACCGTATTTGTTACCACTCATTATATGGATGAAGCAGAATATTGCAACAGGTTGTCCATTATGGCTGACGGCAGGATTGTAGTGCTTGACACACCTGCAAATCTGAAAGCAAGGTATTCTGCTTCGGATATGGATGAGGTTTTTGTTAAAATCGCAAGGAAATGATTTTTAATAATAATGAAACGGAAGCCCGATGAAGCATTTTCTGGGATTTGTTAAAAAAGAGTTTTTTCATATTATACGGGACTTCCGTACATTAATGTTATTATTTCTATTACCTGTTGTACAGATACTGATTTTTGGCTATGTTATAAGAAATGAGATACTTGATGTTAAAATTGCTGTACTTGACAATTCAAAAGATGAGGTAACACGTGAAATTACTAATAAAATAATATCCTCAGGCTTCTTCATACTCGAAGAAAATATTGATAAAACAACTGATATTGACAAGACTTTTAAAAGGGGCAGCATAAAAGAAATAATAATCTTCGAACATGACTTTGCCAAAAAGCTTGAAAAATATGGCACGGCTGATATACAACTCCTGACTGATGCATCCGACCCGAATTCTGCCAGCCTGATAATTAATTATACCCGGGGGATTATTATTAATTATCTGAAAGAAATAAATAAAATGGCCGGACATCCGCTGAAGATAATTCCTAAGGCAAGGATGATGTATAATCCTGAGCTGAAAAGTGCATTTATGTTTGTGCCGGGGACAATGGCAATGATACTTATGCTGGTTTCAGCCTTAATGACGTCGATTTCAATTGTGCGTGAAAAAGAATCAGGAACAATGGAGACCTTACTGGTATCACCATTAAAACCATTTCAGATTGTTCTGGGGAAAGTTACACCGTACGTTTTATTATCATTTATAAATGCAGTTACAATAATATTACTGGGATACTATGTTTTCGGACTTCCTGTGCAGGGTAGTGTTGCTCTTTTACTGGCAGAAAGCATTTTATTTATCTCTCTGGCATTGTCGCTGGGTATATTTATTTCCACCTTCAGTAAAAACCAGCAGGTTGCAATGTTTATTTCAGTTATAGCACTCATGCTGCCAACAATTTTACTGTCGGGATTTATTTTTCCAATTGAGAATATGCCGGGGATACTTCAGGTGTTAAGTTGTATTGTTCCTCCCAGGTATTTTATAACAATTGTCAGGAATATTATGCTTAAAGGCACCGATTTTTCCTATATATGGCAGGAAACTACCATTATTGCAGGCATGACATTGCTGTTTATTACATTGAGTGTTTTAAAATTCAAAACAAGATTGGAGTGAATATTTTAAATTATTTAAAATGAGGACAATATTATTTGTTCTGTATAAAGAATTTTTGCAGATTTTCAGGAACAGGACAATGCTTCCGATTATAATTATTGTACCTGTTGTTCAGCTTATTATACTTGTCCATGCCGCAACAATGGAAATGAAACATATTGAATTATACGTGGTAGATAAAGACTTATCGGCATCATCAAAAAAATTAATAAACAAGTTCAGCGGTTCACCTTTCTTTATTATTAGTGATATTGGATTTTCAATAAATGAAGCTGAATCAGCCATGAAGAAAAACAAAACTGATGTGATCCTGAATATTCCTCCTGATTTTGAAAGATCCCTGTTATCAGGGAATTCTTCGGATCTTCAGCTTTTGATTGACGGGATAAACGGTATGAAAGCCGGGCTGATCAATGCTTATGCTTCAGCTGTAATAACAGGCTTCAGTAATCAGATTTTTAAAGAACAGGGTATGGAGGCACTGGTTAACACAGGCATGAAAACAATAAATACCAAATATTCTTTCTGGTATAACACGATGCTGAATTTTAAGTTTTATATGGTTCCGGGGATCCTGGTAATCCTGGTTTCAATGATAGGTCTTTTCCTTACTGCACTTAATATTGTGAGGGAAAAGGAAACAGGTACTATAGAACAAATAAATGTAACCCCTGTTAAGAAGTACCAGTTGCTTGCCGGTAAGCTCGTGCCGTTCTGGATAATTGCCCTGTTTGAACTGGGTTTTGGATTGATATTGGGTAAAATATTATTTAAGATACCTGTTGAGGGCAGCATTGTTCTGTTATTTTCCTTTGCCGGTGTTTTTTTACTGGCAGTTCTTGGTATCGGACTATTAATATCAACAATGGCCAATACCCAGCAACAGGTCATGTTCATGGTTTTCTTCTTTATGCTGACCTTTATTCTAATGAGTGGTATTTTCACACCCGAGGAAAGTATGCCCTACTGGGCGCAAAAAGTTAATCTGCTAAATCCCTTTTCTTACTTTATGCGTGTTATCAGGATGATACTGCTGAAAGGTTCGGGGTTTAAGGATATATTGCGTGATTTCACCGCAATAACAATTTACAGTATATTAATATTGAGTACTGCCATCTGGAGATACAGAAAAGTTACTTAAACAGCAATAAACTAATTCCATATTTTAAATAAACTCCAAATGACTACAAATGACTTATTAATCCCGATACCAAAATCTTTTATCATGAAACCCAGTCAGCACTTTACCATAAATGGTGAACATACTTTTTAATTTTTTTTTCATAAATGGCTTTAACACCATCAAGCTGTTCCCTGGTAAGGTCAGGCAGCCCTGATGAAGTATTATTTGATTCAACATGTGCCTGATTTGATGCTCCCGGAATAATACAGCTTACCTCATTAAACATCAGAATCCATTTTAAGGCAAGAGGAGCCAGATTATCATATTCAGGAAATAGTTCTTTTAATTCATTAATAGCATCCAGGCCGGTATTATAATCAATCCCTGAAAATGTTTCACCTTTATCGAAAAATTTTCCGTCCCTGTTAAAATTCCTGTGATCATCCTTCGAAAATATTGTGTTTTTATCAAATTTTCCCGTTAATAAGCCGCTAGCCAGAGGCACTCTTACGATGATCCCCGTATTTTTTTTTACAGCTTCACTGAAGAAAAGTTCTGATGGCCTCTGCCTGAACATATTAAATATTATCTGTACTGTAGTGACATTTGAATATTCAACAGCTTTTAATGCCTCTTCCGTCTTTTCAACACTAACACCAAGGTTAAGAATTTTTCCTTCATCTTTAAGACGGTCAAAAAGCTCAAAAATTTCAGGCCGGTAATATACTTCTGTCGGAGGGCAATGCAACTGAATTAAATCAATGGTTTCAAGATTCATATTTTTCAGGCTGTCTTCAACAAATTTTCTAAGGACGTCGGGCGTATACGACTGGTTAACATGGGGATTTAATTTTCTTCCGCATTTTGTTGCAATATGGATTGTTTCGGACCTTGAGCGGACTAACCTTCCCACCGCCTTTTCACTTTCCCCTTCACCGTAAACATCGGCAGTATCAATGAAGTTAATACCTGAGTCTATAGCATAATTCAGAATCCTGTCAGCATTTTCATGACTGAAATCATTCCCCCATTTGCCACCTACCTGCCATGTCCCCAGACTTATTTCCGAAATTTTAAAACCGGTTTTTCCAAGTATTCTGTATTTCATTTGTTTTATGTTTAATATAGCGTATTTTGTTGATATGCAAATTATTCAGGACTGCAGCTGTGATTATGCAAGCTGTTCTGCCGACGCTAATTTACTAAATAGTCACAAGTATGCAAAAGTTGCTTCTCATATATAAGAACAGGATATAGTTTTGATTTTTTTATAAACAACCTTCACGGAAAAAGTAAGTAAAGGTGAATACATAGGTGTATTAAACTGCTGCATATTTATTAATAAATGCAGTATAAATACTTTTTTATTATTTATACAGGCATAAATTTAAATGATGTTTTTTTCTTGAAATTATCGAAAATCCGGTAATTTTATTAATTATTTAAGAGTAGAAAATGCCAAGAACTATTGCTATTTTTAAATTTATATTTATTTTTGAGTTCTTAAATTAAGTGGCTTTATTTAATAAATAAATTAATAACCAGTATAATAAGGTTATTAATCCGATGTATTTTGGTTATTAATATTTATTAAAATTAAGGTTAATGTGTGTTTAATGTATTTTTTGTTTAAAACAACTGTTAATAAATAAAACTAATTAAAACACTTATGAAAAAAGACTTTATGAAGAATTATGTGAAAAAGAATAGCCAAAAGAGAAAGCTATTCATTTTGCTGGGAGTTTTTTTAACCTACACATTACTATGTAATGTTAATATCCTGGCAAGTACGTCAGATCAGCTTACCGGTTCTCAGGAACAGGTGATAAGTGATCAAAATGCGCAATCACATGAGGTAAAGGGGAAGATCACCGATTCCAATACGGGTGAGCCTTTGCCAGGTGTGAATATCACTGTACAAAATACTACGATTGGTACGGTAACCGATCTGAATGGAAATTACGTCCTTCAGGTTGATGATCCTAATACAACTTTAGTATTTTCATACGTGGGTTACCTTACGGAGACTATTCCTTTGCAAGGGCAGTCAAGCATTGATATCACCATGGTGATGGATATACTGGCCATGGATGAGATAGTTGTTATTGGTTATGGTACAATGAAAAAGGATGATTTGACCGGAACCATTTCAACTGTAAAAGCCGAAGATATCAATAATGTTCCTGTTTTGGGCATTGACCAGGCATTGCAGGGAAAAACGGCAGGTGTACATATAACACAGAACTCAGGATCTCCGGGAGCCAGCGTGATGGTAAGGATCAGGGGTATAGGAACTATCAATAACAGTAACCCTTTATATGTTGTTGACGGTATGCCGATAGATTATCAGGATATAAATATGTTTAATCCTGCAGATATAGAATCAATATCAATATTAAAAGATGCTTCAGCTGCTGCTATTTACGGCTCACAGGCAGCCAACGGAGTAATAATGATAACAACAAAAAAAGGTGTTGCAGGAAAAATGCAGGTGAATGTAAATTCGTATTACGGGATGCAGCAAGTGCCGGGTTGGCAGAACATGATGAACGGACCTGAATATGCACGTACATATAATATTCTCAGGGACGCTTCACCGGGGGACGCAACCTACCTTGATCCTGATACTGTTATCAGTACTGACTGGTTTGATGAAATATCAAGGAAAGCGCCTATTCAGAATATCAACTTTTCGATATCCGGAGGAAACGAGACATCAACATATGCTATTTCGTCAAGTTTATTTGATCAGCAAGGGGTGATTAAAGGAACTGATTTTGCAAGGCAAACAGTAAGAATCAACTCCGATCATAAAGTAAAGAAATGGTTGTCAGCAGGAGAGAACTTATCCGTTTCATTTTCAAAAATGCACAGGACAATAGAGCAGAGAGCTTATGGCTCACCGGTAATTGAAACTATCATCAGAACCCCTGTTTCTCGGGTTTACCAGGCTGATGGTAACTGGCAGGTAGATAATTATGCACCGGGTGATAACCCTGTGGCTATTATAGAACTTGAGAACAGGGAAGAAAAGAACACAAAGATTATGGGAACTGCCTATCTTGAAGTTGAACCGATCAAAGGCCTTAAATTTAAATCTGTTGGCGGACTTGACCTGAATTTTTCAGAAGATGATGACTTTGATGCGAGATTTAATTACGGTCCTGCCCAGCAATTACTGAATTCAAGGCTTGTTAAGGAATTTGGAAAGAGTTTCAGCTGGCTGTGGGAAAATACGGTTACTTATTCACGGACATTTGACATACATAATATTACTTTAATGGCCGGTACTTCAGCAAATTCCACCATGTATTATAACCTTAAAGGAACACATAGTATGGGCCCTGAAAATGAAGATGAGACATTAAGGTATTTTAATATTTTTGGCAGTACAGGTATTATTGAAGGTGAAGGAGTGGAATCATCCATAGCAAGTTTGCTTGGAAGATTAAATTATGTTCTTGCTGATAAATACCTCTTTACTGCTTCAATACGTAGAGACGGTTCTTCCCGTTTCGGGCCCGGATATAAATGGGGCGTTTTCCCGTCATTTGCAGGTGCATGGAAGATATCAAATGAAAATTTTATGAGTGACATTCCTGTTATTAATTCACTTAAACTCAGAGTAGGATGGGGGAAAATAGGAAATGAAAAGATAGGCGATTATCTCTATACTTCTACTGTTGACAGGAATTTAAATTATTCTTTTGATGGCACGCTGGCTGAAGGATTCACCGCACTGCGTCCTGAAAATAAAGAAGTAAGATGGGAAACCACTATTCAGACAAATATTGGTATTGACGCAGGTCTTCTGGAAAACAGGATTCTGTTTACCGGTGATTACTTTGTGAGAACCACAACGGAAATGCTTAATGAGATTGATTTACCGGGCGTGACAGGAATTCCTGATACAAGAAACCCAATACAGAATATTGGTGAAGTGCAGAATAAAGGATTTGAATTTTCTCTGACCTGGAGAAAAATGGAAGGATCATTTAACTACAGCCTTGGTGGAAATATAGCCATCATCCATAATGAGGTTATTAACCTGGGTGAGGAAGGTCAGTTTATCAGTGCCGGATCATTCGGCCAGGGATTCGAACCTTTAACAAGAACTGAAGCCGGACATCCGATAGGAGCCTTCTATGGCTATAAAACTGACGGGATATTCCAGAATATATATGAGGTTAATGCACACGCATTCCAGAACAGAAACACTGCCCCCGGCGATTTCAGATTTGTGGATGTTAATGGTGATGGCGTGATTAATGCTTTCGGTGATCAGATTTTTATCGGCTCTCCGCATCCTGATTTTACATATGGCCTTAACCTTGACCTGTTTTACAAAGGCCTTGATTTAGTTATGTTTTTCCAGGGTGTTTACGGAAATGAAATATTAAAGCCCTATATGAACTGGATTAATGATCCTTCAGGAAGCGGTCGTAACCTAAGCAGAGATATGCTTGATGCATGGACTGAAGATAATCACAGTAATGAAAATCCGCGTCTTGATACCAGGAGTGACAATAGTAACCTGCGCTATTCTGATTTTTACATAGAAGATGGCTCATATTTACGCCTGAAAAATATCCAGCTTGGTTACTCATTGCCTGCAAATGTTACAGAACTTATGGCTATCAGTAAGTTCAGAGTGTACGTTGGCGGACAAAACTTACTGACATTTACGAAATATTCGGGAGCTGATCCTGAAGTCGGAATGCCTCGTGAAGTTGGGGCTGATGAGGATCAGTTGATCTTTGGCGTTGATTTCGGGATAGTCCCTCAGCCAAGAACAGTTCTTGTTGGTGTTGAGTTAAGCTTCTAGAAATGATTAATAAAGTATTCATTAATTTAAAAATAAAGCAAATGAATTTCAAATTAATATATAAAGCATTGTTGTTAGTAAGCATCTTACTAATAATAAGTTGTGGAGAGGATTTTATTACCAAAGAGCCTCTTGCACTTGAATCCACTAATACATTTTATGATACCGAGGATAATGCTATTGCCGCCGTAACTGCAATATACAGTGTAATGCGTGCAGAAGCTTCCTACAGCAGAAATTACTGGGTATTTGGCGATGTTGCTTCTGATGATGCAGAAGCCGGCGGTGAAAGTGGTGGCGACCAGCCGAATATACAGCGTATAGGAAGATTTGCTCATGATGCAGATAATGCTGTCTGCCTGGAGTTCTGGAACGCCCTTTACCAGGGTATTTACCGTGCAAATGTTGTTATTGAGAAAGTAGGGGAAAGCGTTATGGAAAATACAACCTTAAGAGACAGATTAGTTGGTGAGGCTTTATTCTTAAGGGCTAAATTCCATTTTGACCTTATGATGGTATTTGGAGGTGTTCCGGTTATTGATCATGTTCTGGGACCAAGTGAAATGTATCAAGTACGTGGTACAATTGCAGAAGTATTCGCACTTATCGAATCTGATTTAATAGATGCTGCTACAAAACTACCAAATCGCTATACTGATCCGCTGGATAACGGCAGGCCAAATAAAGGCGCAGCACAGGCACTACTTGCCAAGGCATATGTTTTTCAGTCATCGTATAATGAGATTGATGATCCCAACGGGATTTATGAAGGACTTGCTGACAGGTGGGAGGATGCCCGTACAACAGCTGAAACAGTTATTTCAAACAGTGCCCTGTATGGATTCGGACTTGACCCCGACTGGGAAAATATTTGGCGTGTGGCAGGCGAAAACAGTACTGAACATATTTTTAAAATTAACGGCGCAAATATACTGGAATATGACGGGGCCGGAATTAGTGACGGTGAACCGGGATGGAATGCCGGTGTAGGGATTAACGGCAATGTTTACCAGACTTGCAGAAATTATATAAATGCCAGTGGCGTATCAACATATTCATCTATGGGATGGGGATTTAACTGCCCGACACAAGATCTTTATGATGCCTATGATGTTGGTGACCCAAGGATGGAATGGGCTATCGTTACGGGTGAGGATAGCATGGAGTTAATTCCGAATGGACCAAAATTTCTTCAAGATCCCGCTGCCGGCAGTCCAACTGGTTATAACCACAAGAAATATTCTCCGTTACCTTCAGAGTGGTTGGAAAAAACCAGTGAACAGGCAGGCCCGCTGGATCCTAAATGTATAAGATATGCAGATCTTCTTCTTCTTGCTGCTGAAGCAAATTTTAAAAGAGGCAATGTGGCAAGGGCAACAGACCTTGTAAATATGGTAAGGGCCCGTGCAAGGGTATGGGGCGGAGGTACTGTACCTGCCAATTATCCTGCTGGCTCAGTCACCCTTAATCAGATATGGCTCGAACGAAGACTGGAGCTTGCCAATGAAGGACATAGATTTTTCGATCTGGTAAGAACAGGAAGAGCTTATACTAAATTAAACGGATTTTATTGTGCCTCAACCGGCAGTAATCTCATCTTTGATAAGGGAGTACATGAATACTTCCCGATTCCGAACGCTGAAATTACTCTGAGCATGAATAACCTGGTACAGAACCCGGGATATAACTAGAAATAATATTTTAAAAAAATTTAAAATAATAAGATATGAAAAAGTTTTTTTATGTAATATTTACAATAATTATTGTGTTTATACTACTCCAGTCATGTGAAAGGGTAGAGGATCCTGTGATTTCTGACTTTTCTCTGGTAAATGATACTGTAAGAAGGAATACTAATACAGAATTTAATATTGACGGTGACGCGGATTTCTTTGTCTTTTGGGCGGGAGTGGAAGGTTCTAATAGTTATTCTACGTATCTTGAACAGTTAAAGAATATAACTGATACGGTTAATGTTACCAGAGACTTAGACAGAGGCGAGTCAGTAGTTCCGGGGGCTGAATTTACCTACAGGTATACAGCCATTGACACTGTGGTAGCAGTATTGATAGCTACAAATTATGGTGATAACGGTAATGAAATTAAACAGGTAAAGAAAGAACTTACTATTATTATTCAGTAAGACTAGCTTTGGAATAATTACTGTTAAGTAAGAAATAATAAGTTATTGTGATTGAAGAATCCGGGGATGACGGTAATAAATATTACCGATGTCCCTGGATTTTTTTTAAATATCTCTCAGGATTCACTTTGCTGAACATTCTGTAAACTTAATATTTCTTAATCTGTATTTTTTTTTGTTATATTGCCATCAGTATAACTATACTAAATTTTAGTTAATGGATATGAAACCATTTAATGTTGCAATATTGGGATGCGGAACCGTAGGTGGAGGAGTGGTAAGGATAATCATGGAAATGAATAAAGAGCTTTCTGAAAGGTCGTTACGTGATATCAATCTTTATAAGATAGTAGAACTCTTTCCGGAAGAGGCATCAAAAAGATTTGATATACCGCTTGACATGTTTTGCGGAGAAGGCCGGAATCTGACTAAGGAAGAATCAGAAAAATATATTAACGGGCTGATATCCTCCGCAGAGGTTGATCTGATAGTTGAAACTATTGGGGGAAGCGATCAATTTATATATGATGTGGCGGTGAGGATTTGTAATAATAAAAAGCATATTGTTACTGCTAACAAAGCATTACTGGCTGAAAGAGGAAAGGGTATATTCCGGGCAGCAAAAGATAATAATGTCCTGATCGGTTATGAAGCATCAGTATGTGCAGCTATACCTATTATCAAGACGATAAACGAGAGTTTTTCCGGAGACAGCATAACTTCAATATCCGGCATTATGAATGGAACAAGTAATTATATCCTTTCAATGATGCAGGATGAGAACCTTGATTTTCAGTCTGCTTTAAAACTGGCACAGAAAGGAGGGTTTGCTGAAGCAGATCCTACGCTTGATATTAATGGTTACGATGCCGGGCATAAACTTATTATTTTAATTAAGCTTGCTTTTGGTGTTGATATTACTATAAAGCAATTGTCAGTTAAAGGTATTGAAAATATAGGGAAGGATGATATTGATTTTGCTAATGAGATGGACTGCAGGATTAAATTGATATGCTATGCAAAAAGGATTGACGGAAAGCTGTTTGCTACTGTCAGCCCGATGATG
>CAZBUF010000422.1:0-12713 GCA_964495025.1 uncultured Bacteroidales bacterium
GATGTTCGGTTTGTAATACATTATGATATTCCTAAAAGTCTGGAAGGGTATTACCAGGAAACCGGCAGGGCAGGCAGGGACGGTGGTGAAGGTAAATGTATAGCTTTTTACAGTTACAAGGATATTCAGAAACTTGAAAAATTCATGCAGGGAAAGCCAGTTGCCGAACAGGAAATAGGAAAGCAATTATTGCTGGAAACTGTCTCTTACGCTGAATCTTCTGTTTGCAGGGTAATTCAACTTCTAAATTACTTTGGTGAGGAAATGAAAGGCGACTGCCACAACTGCGACAATTGCCTGCATCCCAAAGCTCAATTTGAAGGAATGGATTACGTTGTTAAAGCTCTTCAGTTAATTCTTACAATAAAGGAAAAGTTCAAAGCAGATCATATTTCACATATCCTTGCCGGTATAAAAAGCAGTCATGTTAAATCATACAAACACCATCATCTTGAAGAATTTGGTTCAGGTAAAGAAAAGGATGCCAAATTCTGGAATGCCGTTATAAGACAAGCCTTGATTGCAAGATTGATTGAAAAGGAAATAGAAAATTACGGATTACTTAAACTTACTGAAAGAGGACATGAATACCTTAAAAATCCGAAACCGTTTACTTTGTCAGAAGATAATGAGTATGACGATATAGATGACACTGATAATATGTATACAAACGGGTCAAGAACCGGCACCGTGGACGAAGAACTGTTCTATATTCTGAAAGACTTAAGAAAAAAAATATCAAAACAAATTAAATTACCTCCCTTCGTCATTTTTCAGGACCCTTCACTGGAAGACATGGCCATCCAGTATCCGGTTGATATTAAAGAACTGCAGAACATCACAGGGGTGGGGATTGGAAAAGCCAAACGATACGGGAAGGAATTTGTTGAATTGATCAGGAAATATGTTGAAGAAAAAGAAATTGTCCGCCCCCAGGATTTGATTGTAAAATCAGTAATAAATAAATCAGGGTTAAAAGTATATATAATACAAAGTATCGACAGGAAAATCTCTCTTGACGATATTGCAGATGCCAAGAGTTTAAAAATGGGCTCCTTGCTGGATGAGATTGAAGCAATAGTTAATTCGGGGACAAAGCTTAATCTTGATTATTACATTGACAATGTGCTTGACAGGGAACACCAGGAAGAAATTTACGGGTATTTCAGGGAAGATGCTGAAACCGAATCATTAGAAGCCGCACTTATTGAACTTGGAGAAGATGAATATACAGAGGAAGATATCAGGTTAATGAGGATAAAGTTTTTATCGGAAATGGGAAATTAGCCTCTCAGGTGCTGTGTTATTCCGATCACCGCAGTTTTCTTTCTTTCCATGAATATCTGATAAAATTGCCCAAAATACCGATAATCAAAATATAGAAAGGGTAAACAAGCTGGAATACAATAATATATTTTACCAGTTTCCTTTTATTAAAGAATTCAAATGTCTTTTTCACAAAGATAAAATCTGTAACGGTCTTTGCTCCTGACAGTAAAGGAAATAACAGGTAGCTTTTCTGCATCAGCAGCAGGATAAGCGAGATTACTACTGCTGTATTAAGTATAAATACAATAATTGCAGTTGACAGAATATCAAAATCCTTATAATACCTGCTTTTTGATGTCCATCTGATCCGTTGCTGAATAAAGCTTCGCAGGTCAGGTTGCGGCTTTGTATATGTTATCGCATACTTTGATTTTAATATTTCAATCCTGTTCCCGAAATCCTTCTTTATTTTTAGCATAAACAAGGTATCATCTCCTGATGCCGGTTTAATATTTAAAGGATCGTTATACTTCAAAAACGCTTCTTTCTTAAAAACAAGGTTTGCCCCGTTACAAAAAACAGGGCGTGACATTCCTGCTGCCGCTGCACCTGAGGCTACAAGACAGGTAAATTCGAATTGTTGAAATTTATGAAAAAGTGAATTTCCGGATATCATATCAACCAGTCCGATGATCATTTCAGGCTTAGCGTGATATACATAATATGACGTTATTGTTGATATCCAACGTTTGCCAGCCCTGCAATCAGCGTCTGTTGTAATAATTATTTCCCCTGCCGAACTTTGTACACCGGCATCAATCGCTGCCTTCTTTCCGCTGAGATGCTCCCCTAACTCCATCAACCGGATGTTGCCGTGTTTTTCACAAAAAGGGCGGATCCGGGATACGGATAAGTCAGTTGAATGATCATTTACCAGAATAATTTCATATAACTGCTCCGGATAATCCTGTTCAGTAATATCATCAAGCAGCTTTGTTATGTTTTTCTCTTCATTGCGTACGGGAACAATTACACTTACACGGATATTGTTCTGCCCGTTGCGGATTTTAAATTCGGCAATTTTCGTCCATTCCGAATAATAATGAAGGATTTTACATATATATAAAACCAGAAAAGTTAATGTAACGATCCAGACTATTTGCATTTGCCAGTTGAATAAAATCTTGGAAGTGCCAATTAATGCTTATTTGAAAGCCATCTGTCAATTAATGAATATAGCTCGGCAATATTAACAGGTTTGGTAATAAAATCATCGCACCCGGCATTCAGGCATTTTTGCCTTTCTTCAGTAATTGCATTTGCAGTCTGGGCAATAATAGGCATATGCCGGTTGAATTTCTTGATTTCTCTGGTGGCTTCCAGTCCGTTCATTTCGGGCATTTGTATATCCATAAGCACCAGGTCGATATTTTTATTTTTCGTACATATCTCAACAGCCTGCTTCCCGTCTTCAGCATGCAGAATATTTGCTTTGGTTTGTTTCAGGAATCCCTCTAGGAACTTATAGCTGAATTTATCATCCTCAGCAATTAAAAACAACTTTCCTTCCCATATATAGTCGGTTCTTGATTTTTTTTTGCGTTCAATTTCAACAACTTTTTCTGCAGGTATATATGGGATCTCAAAATAAAAAACCGAGCCCTTGCCTTCGTCGGATTCCGCCCACATTTTACCTCCAAGAAGATCAACAATTCCTTTTGATATAGCCAGGCCAAGGCCCGACCCGCCGTATTTGCGGGTTGGTGAGCTGTCGGCCTGAATAAATCTGCTGAATATTGCCCCCAGCTTTTCTACAGGAATACCTATTCCTGTATCTTTTACATAGAATTTAAGTATTTCATTATGAAGCTTCCTGTACCCAAATTCAATGTATCCTTCATTAGTGAATTTAAAGGCATTACTAATCAGATTATTCAATATCTGACGCAACCGGTTCGGATCAGATTTAATATAACTTTCCTCATCAGGAAGAGCTTTATGCAATTTCAACTTAACATGTGACTTCTCCTTTTTCAGATTTTCTGACTGGAATGATGAATGGACCTGCTTCAGAAGTGAATTCAATGAAAAATCATCCCTGACAATCTTGATCTGTCCGGCTTCAATCTTGGCAAAATCAATTATATCATCAATAAGGTTTATCAGCATCTTGCCATTATTATTGATAATTTCGAGATATTTTTTTCTGTCCTCCATGTCGAGCTCATCATCATTCAACATCTCCGCAAATCCCAGAATACCGTTCATTGGTGTTCTAATCTCATGTGACATATTGGCGAGAAAAGCTGTCTTAAGTTTATCTGACTCTTCTGCTTTTTCCTTTGCAGTTACAAGCTCATATTCAAGCTGGCTTCTGTGCAAAGCAACAGCTATCTGATGTACAAAGGTTTCAATTATATGTTTGAACTTTATAATACTCTTATTTAATGTAAGAATAGTAATATTCCCCAGCATCTTATTGTGCCTTGCCAGTGTTATATTATAGATCTTATGGACTTTTAATATTTCTTTGATCTCAAGCAACTTCCTGACATCATTCTTATCCAGGTTCGATTCCAGGAATTCATCCCTCAGGGCTATTACTGTTCCGGCATTTTCTATATTGGAAATATCCCTGTTAATCGGGATAACCATGCCAATAGGATCCTCGCCCAATATCTTCGTTACTTTGTTCTTATCGTCTTTATATCTTGAAATGCATTCAACACGCGATATCGCTTCTTTTTCATTACAGGATGATACTATTACTATTGCGTTCTCAAGAAAATTATACAGTTTCTCGCAAATATATCTGTAAATATCATCTTTGGAGGAGATACCCAACAGATCAAGAGCTGAATTGGAAAGGAATATCAGATTATCATGGTATACTCTTTCTTTCAGTTCTCCCATCTTGCGTTCCGAGATATCCCTGGAATTAACAATAATTCCTTTTATAAACGGATTTTCAAGCTGGTTTGAGAAAATACTTTCAACATAAATCCATTTTTTATTTTTATGAAGGCACCTGTATTCCCTTTTTATTTGTGTCTGAGGATTTTTAAGGACATCCTTAAAAAATTCTTTAAAGTGTTCAATATCATCAGGATGCACTATATCAAATATAGGTTTATCAATCAACTCATCTATAGAAAATTCAAATATTTTGTTTTTCGGAGAGTTCTCAAAAATTATTCTGCCGTTCATATCGAGAATTGAGATGGCATCCGATGAATTTTGCAGTAGGGCACGAAAATATTCTTCATTCTCTTTAATTGTCTCTTCCATTTTCTTGCGATCGGTAATATCCCTTGATATACCTGTTATTCCTATTAATTTCCCCTGTTCATTGAATATAGGTGTTTTGTATGTTTCAATCCAGCGCTTTCCGTTCGGTGTATTTTCAACTACTTCCAATAACTGTCTATTACCGCTCACTTTTATCGCATTATCATTCTCATGATACCTGCTTGCCTGCTCTTTGGGACATATATCAAAATCTGTTTTCCCGATGATTTCCGATTCATCCCGGTTATAATGTAAAGAAAACGGTTCATTTACCGATATATATCTTCCCTCATTATCTTTTAACCATGCCAAATGTGGTATATTATCAAGTATTGCTTTCTGCTGAGTTTTGGTTTTAAGAATTGTTAATTCCAGTTCTTTTTGTTCAGTTATGTCATTAATAACTGATACATTACGATAGATTTTACCTTTATTATTATAAACAGGGAAACTTTTAGCCCATACTTTCCTTATCTTTCCGCTTGCCTGCACTATCTGATATTGATCATCAAGAACATAATTCATTGATAGCACCTTTTTTATGTTCCTTATATATCTTTCTTTATCCTCAGGATGTATGCTATCCTCAAGGATCGACGGATTTTTAATAAGTTCTTCGACTTTCCTGCCGTATACTCTTTCAAAGGCAGGATTAGCGTAAAGAATATTACTTTTATTTGACAGAATGAAAACAACGTTTGTATTTTCAGCCAGTTGCCTGAATCTTTCTTCGCTTTCCCTGATAGCATCCTCAACTGTTTTTCTCTCTGTTATATTTGTTGAAAACACAGTAACACCAGTTATATTCCGGTTCTTATCAACAATAGGATTAACAGAGTATTCAAAGAATATGTTGTTTCCTCTCTTAATGTATGTATCTTCCTGTATCCATTGTTCTCCCTTAAAAGCCCTCTGATATATTTCTTTCCATTTAGGTTTCTCTTTTTCCGGCAAAACCTTCATGATATTGTCTCCAATATCTATATCTTTATTAAACAACGATTTAAAAGACTTCCTGAAATAGGTATTAACAGTTGTTATAATATAGTCACTATTTATTGACCATAGTGAATTCTTGGTACTTTCTATTACCGCGGTCAGGTTTGCCTGGTTATCAATAATCTGCTGTTCAGCTATTTTCAGATCAGTTATCGGACGGCCAATGCCAATCAATCCGGTTACTTTGCCATCACGGTCTTTAAGAGGAATTTTTGAAGTATAGGCATAAATTATTCTGCGTTCGTGATCAACATAACCTTTTTCTTCTATATTTATTAAAGTTTCTCCGGTATCCAGGGTCTTCTGGTCATTTTTTAAAAAGTTTACGGCAAATTCCTGGTTTGAAAGATCCAACCTCGCCCTGCCTATTAGATCATCCGGTGATTTGGCTTTAACCAATTTGGCAAACGCGTTATTAGCAACGATAAATTTCCCACTATTATCTTTCAGATAAATATAGTCCGGAATGTTATCAATCAAAGTTCTGAGTTGATTTCTCTCCTGTATTAAATATTCGTCAGCTTTCTTCCTTTCGGAAATATCTTCAACCATACCTGTGATATAAAGAGCCCTTCCATGTTTATTACGGACAACCTTCATACTTACATTTACCGGGAAAACTGAATTGTCTTTCTTTTTGAATAATGTTTCAAACTGAATAATGCCAATGCTTTCGGTAACTTTTCTGACCAGCTCCCTGCGCTCATCGGGATCGACATAAACCTGGCTGGCAATATCTTTAATATTTCTTATAGTATCATTGGAATCGGAATATCCCAGTAATTTGGCAAGAGTATTATTTACCTCTATGTATTTCCCTCCCAATGTTGCCTGGAATATGCCTGAGGGTGCATCATTAAAAAGAGACTGATATTTCTCAATATCAATTAAATATAAGGCCTTTTCCCTTTCCAGTTTTTTAATCTCCTTCTCAAACTCCACGTATATTTTCTTTACTACCATTATATTCAATCAATATTTATACTAAATGCATGTAAATATAATTAATCCTGATATAACTGATAAACATTTATATTTGTCCCGTATCTGCATATATCAATTAACTAATTATATTATAGTGATTTATATAAACGAATAATTAATTAAAAAGTTACCTGTATATTTTGTATTTATGATTAATAATATTCATGTTTGTTTCATACGTATAAAATTTAATTTTCAATGGCCATATGGAACTTACCACTCATATTCATATAAAATATAAATAATATTATTGTAAGAAAAATTTCACTGAATAATAACTGATCCGGGGTCAAATATTTATCTGTTCTTACGGCGGTTCATTTCATCTCTGATCTGGGATGCACGTTCGTAATTTTCGTTTTTTACAGCCTCATCCAACATCCCCTTAAGTTCCTGTGTGCTTATTTTGCCAAGCCCTTCTCTTGGTTTGTTTTCTTCAATATCTATATTTTTGGCCGTTGAGCCCGATCTGGTTCTTGATTTGGTTTGCGTTTCTTTCTCAAAATCCAGTATTATGCCCGACTTTCTCATTATTTCCTCTGTTGTATAAATAGGACATTTAAAACGTAAAGCCAATGCAATAGCATCAGATGTTCTTGCATCAATTTCAATTATTTGTCTGCCGTTATCACAAGTTAGTTTTGAATAAAAAACACCTTCTTCAAGCTTATAAACCGTTACTTCAAGTAAATTAATTTTAAATGTTCTGGCAAAATTGAGAAACAAATCATGTGTTAAAGGTCTGGGGGGTTTCAACCCTTCCAGCTGAATAGCAATTGCCTGTGCTTCAAAACCACCTACTATAATCGGTATTCTTCTTTTACCGTTTTCCTCTGCCAACACAAGTGCATAAGCTCCGGTCTGAGTCTGACTATATGAAATTCCAAGTACGTTAAGTTTAATTTTACTCATTCGTTACATTTACATCCAGTCAAATAATTCTTAACAAATGCAATATTTTACCTGCAAATATAATGAAATACTTATTTATTTACAGATAAGATACATATAATAAATAATTATTGGAAATATGTAGTTAATGTTCTCAAAATCATAAAAGTGATTTAACTCCCGCCGGCATAAGTATCTGTCACAAATTAATTTACTTCTGTAACATTAATACAAAATAATTCATATTAATTGTTTGTAGTTCCATCAAACTTTTATATTTTTGCACACCCAAGTTTCAACCCTTTTGAAAACATAAATAAATGTATGCAGTAGTTGATATAGCAGGACAGCAGTTTAAGATTGAAAAAGATAATAAACTTTTGATAAATCGAATTAAAGGTGAACCGGGAGAATCGGTTAACTTCAGAAAGGTATTATTTATAGATGATGCGGGCAAAGTAAAGATTGGAACCCCTTATATTAAGGATGCTTCAGTAACTGTTAAAATAGTGTCGCACGTTAAAGGTGATAAGATAAAAGTCTTCAAGAAGAAAAGAAGAAAAGGATACAAGGTCCTGAACGGTTTCAGACATTCTTTTACTGAAGTTATTATCGAGAATATATCTGAAACAGCCATAGCCGTGAAGGTTACTGCTAAGAAAGAAACTCCAAAAGCCACGGTTAAAAAAGAGGATGCAACAAGGGCCGGAGCAGCAACGGATGCTGATACAGTAAAGAAAGCAACGGCAAAAGCTACAACTAAAAAAGCAGGACAGGATAAAGTAATGGCATCTGCAAAGAAAGTAACTTCAGGCAAAAAAACTGCCACCGGCAAAGCTTCAGCTGAAAAAGTGCAGACTGCAGCAAAGAAACCTGCCACTAAATCTGCCGGGACAAAGCCCGTTGCTAAAAAAGCAACTGCAGCAAAAAGCACTACAGGTGCGAAAAAAAATCCTGATAAGACAAATAAGTAACACTTTAAATTATTAAATAATGGCTCATAAGAAAGGTGCTGGAAGTTCACGAAACGGAAGAGAATCCGAAAGCAAACGATTAGGCATAAAGCTATACGGAGGACAGACTGTCAAAGCCGGTAACATTATAGTGCGACAGAGAGGTACAAAACACCATCCCGGAGATAATGTAGGTATAGGAAAGGACCATACTATTTTTGCACTTGTCGATGGTACAATTAAATTCCATAAAAAGAAGAACGATAGATCTTTTGTGTCAGTAATTCCCGGATCATAGTAAATACTATAAGATATATCTGAATCTCCTGCGTATTTATTTCATTTTAGTAAGTATTCAGGAGATTTTTTATTTAATATTACAGTATTAATTTTTTTAAGAGAACAGATGCTTACAATAAATTTTTTAAGAGAAAATAAAGATTTAACTATAGAAAGGCTGAAAATTAAGAATTTTAATGCAGAGAAAATTTTAGACCAGGTTTTGGAAGCTGACAATCAAAGAAGGGATAATCAGAAAACACGGGATTTAAAACAAGCGGAGCTTAATACTATTTCAAAAGAAATAGGACAACTTTTCAAAAACAATGATACTGATGCAGCGAATACAGCCAGGGAAAAAACATTAATATTAAAAGAAGAAATAAAAACCCTCAATACAAAATCAATCAAGGCCCTGGATAAATTAAATGAACTACTGGTGCAAATCCCCAATATTCCTCATATCTCAGTACCAAAAGGCAAAAGTTCAGATGATAACAAGATCATACGTTCAGGGGGTAACATACCTGATCTTAAAAATAACAATTCTGCTCACTGGGATTTAGCAAAAAGATATGATATTATTGATTTTGATCTTGGCAATAAAATTACGGGGGCGGGATTTCCTGTTTACAAGGGAAAAGGGGCAAAGCTTCAAAGAGCGCTAATTAATTTCTTCCTGGATGAAAACGAAAAGGCAGGATATCTCGAATATCTCCCGCCTCTGATAGTAAATGAGGAATCCGGATTCGGAACAGGGCAATTACCTGACAAAGAAGGGTTAATGTATACCATACCCTCTGAAAATTTCTACCTCATTCCGACTGCTGAAGTTCCTGTTACAAACATTTACCGGGATGTGATCCTTAATTCCAATGAGTTACCGATAAAGAATACAGCATATACACCTTGTTTCAGGCGTGAAGCAGGATCATACGGAAAGGACGTTCGCGGATTAAACAGGGTTCATCAGTTTGACAAAGTTGAGATTGTACAGATACAGCACCCGGATAATTCTTATGTTGCACTCGAAGAGATGGTTAATCACGTGGAAAGCCTGGTAAAAAAACTTGATCTGCCTTATAGAATAGTACAATTATGTGGCGGTGATATAAGTTTTACATCATCGCTTACCTATGACTTCGAAGTTTTTGCTGCTGCCCAGGGGAAATGGCTGGAAGTAAGTTCGGTATCAAACTTTGAATCCTTTCAGGCTACCCGGCTTAAGCTCAGGATTAAAGATCCTGCATCAAAAAAGATATTCTTTGCTCATACGCTGAACGGCAGTTCCCTTGCCCTGCCAAGAATCGTGGCAGCACTACTGGAAAATAATCAATATGAAAATGGAATAAAAATACCCGAAGTCCTGCACAGGTATACCGGGTTTGATTCAATTAATTAATATACTAATCGAAAACTGTCTGTGCCATTTGTACTATCTGGGGATCAAACTTAAGGCCGTATTTTGAAGCATTGCTTTTCTTAAACTCAAATTGTATTGAACCACTTAAAATCTTAAAATTTATTGCTGATCCCTGCTCGAGAAGCCCTTCATATTCTGTTACTATCAATGTAGGATAATTACCTATCTTGTCTATTATTTCAGGTAAAAACCTGCTTTGCCAGTGCCCGACAAATATAATATGGCATTCCCCATACTGTGAAACATCTGTAATACCCCTGACATTGATATTCTGATTCCCGACTTTCTTTGCAGCAGTAAATTCCTTCAACTCAAAAAATACCGATTTATGCCCCAGGATCTGAATAACAAAATCTCCGCTTTTAACATCTTCAGGCCAGTCAAAGTGCTTTGTGAAATTATAAAGAAACAGACTTATATATTTCTCTTCCTGGGCCCTTAAAGAAGCTATTTGAACCGAAATAAATAATATTACCAGAAAAGAGGTTTTTTTCCTCATTTATTTTACTTTTCAATAGAAAATGTAAGGTTGCTTGTATGCATATTACTCAGTTCATCGAAAGCACTTATCTTAACGATATAATTTCCAGGTTTAAAATTACTAATCGGCAGCTCCGTTTTTACAGGCCCGTCATTAATTGTATATTCAATTCTCTCGCCTCCTGACTCATAATCAGTAGCCCCCAGGTACAGGATCGTATTGACAGGAAATATCGTATAATCATCCTCACGTACAATCTTTGAGCCTATTGGTGCCACATTGAAATGATGATGAATAACAGGCGGTTTATTATCGACATAAACACCCTCGGATTTCTGTTTTTCAATGTTATTAATATTATCTGTCGCATAATAATAAATGGTGTGGAATCCCCCCTTTTTTAAGATAATGGGGGATGAGTATTCTTTGAATTCCGAATCGTCAACTTTATAGTATATCTTGTTTATTCCTGATTCCGTTTCAACAGAATTCAGAAGTATTTCAGTATTCTCAGTGATATAAAAAGTATCCCTGTTAAAGAATTTTAAACCGGAATATTCAATACCGGTTACAGGTTCAGTTGCATCAAGAAAGACTTTTTCCGTTTTAAGAGGGGTGGTGTTACCTACAAAGTCTACTGAAGCATAATGAATAAGTTTAATCCCCGGATTGTCAATCCCAAAAGGCTCTTTATAGACTTCTGAAAGTGAAGAATTGTTAATGCTGTAATTTACCTTCTTCACTCCTGATTTATCATCTTCAGCAATTAAACTGATTTTACTGTTTTGAGATATATATAAGTATTTCCCTTTGTGTTTTTCGCCATCAATGTTCAGGGATATCTCAGGAGGTTCATCGTCAATATAAAACCTGAATATCATATTCTGGCCTTCCGGATTATTATCCTTATCCTCATCTGAAGAAAAACTGCCGATTATTTTTTTCTTTTCCATGTTTCCCAGATTATCAACAGCGTAAAACGACAGACTTCCCGATTCATCACCCAGAACATTTACCGGTATAGGATTATAATAAATCTGAATCTTGCCGTCATTGATCTGGTAGTATATATTTTTCACTCCGGAAATATTATCTTTGCCTGATAATGAGATCTTAGCTCCGGCTGATACGTAATTATCCTCCAGTAATCCCTTTATCTCGAATTGTGTCTGAGGAGGTGTAAAGTCGATTATATAATGTTCTTCTTTTTGTTCTTCAACATTACCAACATTATCAACTGAATAATATTCAATTTTATATTCCCCTTCCTTTGCTGCTAATATGGTTTCAGTATATTGTCTGTAGCTCTCGTCGTTTATAGAATAATAGGTTTTATCGACACCTGACATGCCATCAGTTGCTTTAATAACAATTCTGATATCACTGCCGAAATATTTTTTGCCTTCTTTAATGAAATGCGCTGTTCCTTCGAATCGCACCCCCGACCTTGGAGGATATCCGTCGGCATACACTTCAAATATTATATCCTGCTGCGGATAAACAGGTTTTCTGGTTACAGTGTCAACAATTGACGGGGAACGTATAGTATTATACCCTTCCGTGTCAAAATACATCGGGTTCGAGAATTTAGTTGTTACCTCACTCTTCAGCAAATATGTTTTTGCACTATCATCAGAGGATGTAGCCATTTTTAAGTAAACAGGCAGGGACTTTTGAATGTACATCCTGCCGTCAGCTGATACATATACCTTTCTTTCATGTTTTAGCGCCTCCTGGGTAAATGATTTCCCATTGAGCAAAAAGAAAGCACTGATAAGAATTACTATTCTCAGATTCATTTTTATAGAATATAGAATTTTCATTTCCCTCCTTTTTATATCAATTAAATATATGAATTTATTGATTATCATGCAATTTAACTGAGTTAAAATTTACCGGCAGAATAATAATTATCTGATCGGAACAAAAAATTTAATTTAGAGCTTTATTTTCAGTGAAGACGTATTTTTAACATTTATAATTGGATAAATTTTAATAGATTTGGGAATATTAGTACCCTGACCAGTTTAAATAACACATGCTATGCCAGAGCATAAAATTTCATTTTGCAGGCTCTTTCTTCTTTCCTGTATTGCAGGTTTCGTAATATGCTCATGCAATAAGGATGACAACAATGAAAATCTGG
>CAZBUF010000423.1:0-32661 GCA_964495025.1 uncultured Bacteroidales bacterium
ATTCAGGAATTACTGCAAAACCAGGCATAGCAGACTAAGTAAATATAAACCATATAATGAAAATGAAGTAAGTGATATTGCTTCGACGGACCTGCAGGTACGGGAAGATAACCTGCTGTTCCGGGCTTTATCAAAATTGCCGGCAGAATATAAGGAAATAATTATTCTCAGTAAGTTTCAGGGAATGAAATATAAGGAGATAGCCATACTGTTTTCTGCTACTGAAGCATCAATTAAAAACAAAATGCTCAGGGCTATGGATAAACTTAGAAAAATATACTTTGAAACAGAAAAAGAATTATAATTATGAAATGCAGCGACATAAAAAATCAGTTTCTGGATTATCTGGATGATAATCTTGATAATAAAGCAAAAAAATTATTTGAAACTCATATTAAAAGATGTGAACAATGTTCAAATGAACTTTCACAGCTTGGGTTGCTGAATAAAAAGCTCAGCAAAGTAAAAAACATTGAAACTCCCCGATCTTTAAGTGAGGAGTTTTTATCCGCTATAGATATGGAGCAAAGAAAATTTGAAAACAGGATTTTCAGATATGAGAACTTAAGGTTTACTTTAAAAATTGCAGCAAGCATTATTCTATTTATCGCCGGATTAGTATTCGGAGTTCTGATCAGCAACAGCGGAAAAGTTAATACGAGAGTGGCAAAGCTGGAAAATGAGGTTTCCCGGCTTGAAGAAGCTGTGACTGTGGCAGTGTTTAATGAACATACAACAAGCCAGAAGATCAAAGCAGTATACTACTTTGATGATCAGAGTCGTATTAATCCGGCGCTGATAAAAGCACTGACAAATGCACTTAATAATGATGATAATATCAATGTTAGAATTACGGCAGCAAAATCATTATTCAGATACAATAATATCCCGGAGGTAAGAGAATTACTGATAAAATCCCTGGTTAATCAGAATGAGCCAATGGTGCAGATCCTTATTATTGACCATCTGGTTGCAATTAATGAAAAAGGGGCGGCAGAGAGTTTAAAGGGCCTGGTGAACAGTAACAATACCAACAACATTGTTAAACAATATGCTGCGAGGGGCCTGAAAACCTTATTATAATTTAAAGATCTGCCTGTAACCGGGCAGGATAAATATTTTAATATTAAAACAGATAAAGCAATGAAAACGATATATTTACTGTTTCTTATGATAATTATCCCGAAAACCCTGTTTTCACAGTCATTAATAAAAGATGTAGAGGGTATTGAAAAAATCAAAATTGTTGATGTTTATGGTGATTTAAAGATAAATACAAATAGTACTGATAAAATAAAAATTGAGGTCACCGGGTTCAAATCAATACCTGAACCGGTTGATATCTATAAGCCGGCACATTATAAAAATGATAATACACAGTTGGGATTACATATTGAAGATGTTAATAATACATTAATAATCTCCTGCTCAGGAAAACAGTCGCAGTTTACCAGTTATAAGATTAGCATCCCAAAAAATACGGCAGTTGAGATTCGAAATATGTTTTTATCAGGGCCTGATGACTTATCATCTGATGAAAATGCTGATATTTTTAAGGAATATATGAGTGAAATAACTGTAAGAGGCGTAAAAAATGAAATCGTTATTAACGTATTTGCTTGTGACATAAAAATCAGTAATGTTACCGGGCCGCTTGTTCTGGGTGCCTTTAACGGAAATTACGATATTGAATTTTCCAAACTTGACCAGGATAATCCTTCCTCACTTGAATTGTATAATGGTGACATTAAGGTTAGTTTACCATATGATACAAAAAGTAATGTCACTTTAAGTGCTGAAAAAGGATATATCAACACTGATTTTACTATAAAGAAAGCTGTGATCAACTCCGGGGATTTAAGAGTTGAGAAGAAGAGGATACACGGAATAATATTAAAGAAATATCATGAATCAAGGATAGAAGGCATATTGAACAGGGAGGGTATACAATTTTATATTTCTGCGTACAACGGGAATATTAAATTATACAGGAAAGACTATCAGACGTATCCGTTAATGTACCCGTTTTATCTGTATATGGACTAGTTAATGTAATAGCCGGAAAGGACCGGAATTCACTTTTTGGCAGTCCGGGAGTTAGTTTTTATTTACCGGCTATTCATAAACAACAGCTGTACCGCTGGCAGTGACCATAAGCATACTGCCATTCTGCCCTACTGTTTCGTAATCCAGGTCAATTCCTAATACAGCGTTAGCACCCAGCTGCCTGGCAACTTCTTCCATCCCTGACACAGCATTATCTTTTGCTTCCCTTAGCACTTCCTCATAAGAGCCTGATCTGCCACCTACGATATCCCTTATCCCTGCAAACAGGTCCCTGAAAAGGTTTGCGCCAATGATAGCTTCACCGGTAACAAGCCCGGCATATCTGACTATCTTACCGTTCTCAATAGTGTTTGTTGTTGTAAGTAACATATCTTATATTTTATAATTATTTTGTGTAATATAAAAATAAAAATTTAAAGTTTATTAAAATCTTGTAACTTCGTTAGCCGGTATTACTTCCTCAAATAAAAACTTATGGTACCCAGGATATCTATTATAATCTCTATCTTTTTGCAGTTTATGGTGGCGTTCCTTGCTTTACGCTTTATACCTGTGACAAAAAGAAGACTGTCGTGGATATTGATATCAATTGGTTTTGTGTTGATGGCATTTAGAAGGATGATTGAGCTTTCGACTTTTCTTAATCTTAAGCGTTATGAGGAATTATTTTCAGTTGGCGCATGGATAGGAATCTCAACATCTATAGTTATAGCTATCGGCATCTGGCTTCTTCGGGATATTTTTTATACATGGAAAAGAGCGGAACATGAACGCAAAATGGCAGAAAGGAGAGTATTGAATGCGGTGATAAGAACAGAAGAGCGTGAGAGAAAACGTTTTGCCAAGGATATGCATGACGGGATAGGACCGTTAATATCCACTATCAAACTATACGTTAATGAGTTGATATCCGATGAAATTACTGAAAAAGAGAAAGAAGAATCCGTGGATTATATTAACAAACTGCTTGATGATGCCGTAACGGGCATAAGGACAATTTCAAATAACCTTACTCCGAGAATCATTCATGAATACGGACTGGTTTCCGCGATTACTGATTTTTGCAATTCCGTAAATAAAACACATAAACTGGCCATTAAAATTAAAGGCCCGAAAAAGCTGGACCTGGGAAATCATATTGAGATCAATTTATACCGGATAGTAAATGAACTGGTAAATAATACGTTAAAGCACTCTGATGCCACAAAGGCCGAAATATCAATAGTGCAGGAAAACAATATCATAAGATTTACTTACAGGGATAACGGAAAAGGTTTTGATTATTCAGGTTATGCTGAATCAAAGTATAAAGGCGATGGCATAAATAATATTCTTACACGTGTGCAGTCAATGGACGGGCAAACAGATATAGAGACCGCCGAAGGTAAAGGCATATTGGTTAATATAACTTTTCCCTTATGATTAATTATTTAATGAAACATTTTTTTAAATGGATAAAAAAATAAAAATACTGATTGCAGATGACCATGAGATATTCAGAAAAGGGCTGAAAGTTATTCTGAACCGGCTGAAATATGTTGATATTATTGCTGAAGCCTCAAGTGGTGATGAACTGATCGACATCGTAAGCAAAAACAATATTGATATTGTACTTATGGACATAGAGATGCCCGGAATGAACGGTATTGAAGCAACAAAAAAAGTTTTGTCAATTAAACCTAACGTTAAAGTTGTTGCACTGACAATGTTTAATGATGAACAGTACATCCAGGACATGCTTGATGCAGGGGCAAAAGGATTTTTACTGAAGAATATAACAAAACAGATATTGGACAAGGCTATAAGAACTATTGCCGAGGGTAACAATTATTATTCGGATGAGTTATTCGGGTTCTTTACCAAAAAAATAGCAGGGGAAAAATTCCCGAAAGACATAGAATTAATTCTGACAAAGAGGGAGAAGGAAATACTTCAGCTGATTTGTGAGGGATTGAACAACGAAGATATAGCACTTAAGCTGTCAATAAGTGAAAGGACGGTTATCGGACATAAATCTAACCTCCTTGCAAAGACCGGATGCAAAAATACACCGGGCCTTATTTCATACAGTGTTAAAAATAAGATTGTTAAGCTTTAAAGAATACTGAAAAAAATGATAAACCAGTAATAAATTACCGGTTTGGGATTCCTTTTTTTACGGTGTTATTCATTTACTTATTAATAATATTCTCCGATACTAAATTGGTAAATACCTGCCTTTTTCTTTACATACCACATATATATATTTATCATAGTTATTTCAGCAATAACAGGTTTTCAATAAAATATTCATAATTATGGATAACAAATTTATTCCACTTATTGTAAAATGCCCTTATTGCCAAAATTCATTAATGGATCATAATAAGCTGATTAAGGGCGAAGCAAGTATTAAATTATATTTTAAGTCGGGAGATTATTCAGGCACACTCAATTTATGCGCACTTTACGGATGCAATGAAAGGGAAAGTGATTTTAAATTACACCAGGGTGATATAATAGATATTTTTTGCCCTGAGTGTGAAAAAAATCTGAAGACTAAATCGATATGCAATATCTGTGGTGCTCCTGTTGTTGATTTAAGGCTGGTGACAGGCGGCATAATGCGTATATGTTCCAGGGTTGACTGTAAAAAACACAGTGTTCTGTTCGAGGATATTTATGAGGATATGACAAGGTACTTCATTAAACATAAATACAGAACAGGGTGTATTTAGTGCATATGCGCCCGGACAGTTATTAATCCAAGCTTTCAGACTGGTATTACAGGCTGATTCTTAATTAGTATCTGAAATAAGGATACTGGTATAAGGGGAGTAACAACTTTTTAAGATGGAAAAACTATTTGAACGAATTAGTAAAGATGTGAGGTATAAGGAAGGATTAAAATCCTGTATGAACTGTGGCGTGTGCACAGCAATATGCCCTGCAGCGGAGTTTTTTGACTACGATCCGAGGATGCTTATTACTATTGTACAAACGGAAGATGATGACAAAATAGAAGATTTGCTTAAAAGCGATATGATCTGGTACTGCGGGCAGTGTATGTCATGCAAAACAAGGTGCCCGAGAGGTAATTGCCCCGGTTTGATAATTAATGTATTAAGAAAAGTGTCGCAGGAACTGGGATATTTTACATATAGTAAAATGGGGAGGCAGCAGTATGCAATTAAACGGACCGTAGGTGAGAATATTTTAAATTACGGGTATTGTGTATATCCTGATGCTGTGACGCCGGAGATGCATCCTGAGCAGGGGCCTGTCTGGCAATGGGTGTTTAATAACAGGAAAGAAGTGTATGCAAGGCTTAAAGGAAATTATGATAAGGAAGGCCCTGGCACATTAAGAAAAATTTCCCCGGAAACTATGGATGAGCTACAATCAATATTTGATGTTACAGGAGGGACCAGTTTCTATGAACTTATTGATGAATACAGCAAAAACAAAGTAGAGGAAATGGGATTTGAAAGTGACGAAAAGAATATGAATAAATATTTTATGCATGTGTATAAAGACAGTATCGATGACGATTCATAGTTAAAATTTTAAGTGTATGAAAAAAGAAGGTAAAAAGAGAATATGGAGCGATTGTCAGAAAGAGATAGCGGATGATAATTACTATTTTCAAAGAAGTTGTATCAGGCAGAATTTCTTTCCCGGTTCGGAGCATGCATTTCTAAAGATCCTTAAGGATGAACTTGGAAAGAACATATATGATGATGCAAGGCAAACAACCTGTACAGGCATAGGTTACCACAGCGACATTATCCCTTTTGAAACAACACAGACTGTTGTTGCCAGGCATTTTGCCCTTATGACGGAAGAGGGATACAAGAATTTTGTTATCTCATGTGTGACTTCTTTTGGGATATACTCTGAGATAGTGGAAACATGGAAAGAATTTCCGGAAGAAGAAGAAAAGGCAAGAAAATATTTGAAGCAGGCCACAGGTCGTGAATTTGAGCTCCCTGTGAATATGACTCATGCCAGTGATATAATTTACAAATTCCGCGATGAGATATTTTCAAAGAGGAAGTATGAGCTGATAAATAAAATAACAGGCAGGCCTTTAAGAATTGTTGAGCATATAGGTTGCCACTATGCAAAAATATTTCCCAGGAAAGGTGTGGGCGGTGCCGAATTTCCGCAGGTACTGAGCGGGATGATTGAATCGTGGGGGGGTGAAGTTATTGATTACCCCGAACGGAGGCATTGCTGCGGCTTTGGTTTCAGGCATTACCTGGTTATGGCAAACAGGGGTTATTCGGTGGCAAACACAAAGAAGAAATTTGATTCAATGGAACCTTATAAACCTGATGCAGTAATATGTAACTGCCCAGGCTGTACAATGTTTATGGATAAGTGGCAGTACGTTATTGCTGAAAAGGAGAATAAAACTTACGGGCCAGACGGGCAGGGAATACCTGTACTTACTTATGAAGAACTCGCGGGACTTGTCCTCGGCTATGATCCTTGGGACCTTGGGCTTCAGATGCACCAGATATCATGTGAACCATTGCTGGACAAAATGGGGATCAATTATAATCCTTCAATTAAATACCGCGGTATTGACGGTGTCGAATTGGAAATGCCCATGCAAAATAATTATATATACTAATTTGATATAAAACGGTTGAAAGTGATAAATATAGTAGCCATAGGAGGAGGAATTGCAGGTATTGAAGTTTCAAGTTTATTATCAGGACTGGGGTATGAAGTGACGCTTTTGGAAAAGAATTCTGAGCTTGGCGGCAAATTGCAGAATTATGATGCCCTTTTCCCAAACTTCAGGCCTGCATCTGATATTAAAGAATATATATTCAACAAGTGCAAGAATAACGGATTTGATATTCAGACAAATACTGAAATTATTGATATCGCCAGGAAAAACGGTAAGTTTTTGATACGTGCAAAAAATAATGAGACATTCAGGGCTGATGCGGTGGTCATAACAACAGGCTTTGATTTTTTCGATGCAAGGAAAAAAGAAGAATACGGATATAAAATATATGAAAATGTTTTAACATCTGTTGACCTTGAAGAAAAATTCAAAAGAAAAGAGAAAATAAGAACGGCAAACGGAAAAATACCGGAACGCATAGCTTTTATACACTGTGTAGGTTCACGAGATGAAAAATCGGGGAATCATTACTGTTCCAAAGTATGCTGTATAACAGGAGTGAAACAGGCGATAGAGCTAAGTGAACAGTTGCCTGAAACGGAGATTTACTGTTTTTATATGGACCTTAGAATGTACGGACAGGGTTATGAAGAACTTTATCGTTCTGCACAGGAGAATTATAATATTCAATTTATACGGGGCAGGCTTTCAGAGGCATCCGAGAACATGGATGAAAGTCTTTTGATAAAGGCAGAGGATACACTTTCAGGCCGTCCGCTGAAGATGAATGTTGACCTGCTTATTCTGCTTGTTGGCATGGAACCTTCAGCAGGTACGTCCTGTTTGGGTAAAAGCTGTAAGCTGGAATTTGACAACAGCGGATTTATTAAAACAAAAGATCCTCATACCCAAAGAAATTATTCGACAGAGAAAGGGATATTTCTGGCAGGCACCTGCTCAAGCCCCATGTCTGTTAACGATACAATTGAGAATGCCAGATCAGCAGCTATGGAAATTCATAATTACTTTCAAGCAATTGATTAATATGGAAAAATTCGGATTTGCCATACGGGAAACACGAACTATCGATTTTGAACAGTTTGACGAAAGACTGCTTGAATATGTGCTTTCTTACGAACCGTCATTCCGTGTTTGTTTATCATGCGGGGGATGTACGGCAACCTGCAGTGCAGGCAACCTTATAGATTTTAATATCAGGAAGATGAATCTTTTAATAAGACGTGGAGAAACAGAAGGACTGGAAAAAGAAATAAATAAATGTATGCTCTGTGGAAAATGTGTCCTTGTATGCCCGAGGGGAATAAATATTAGGAATGTTATAATGCTCATAAAAAAGGGTATAGTGTTATTTAATACGAGTGGAAAATCAGACCAAAGATATTATTGCCATGCATAAAGAACTTTTTACACTGCCATTTACTATTGGAGTGGCCTTTTTAATAGTCATTATTGTCGTCAGGTTTGCACAATGGGCAAGAGGGCTTTCAAAGATTGATAAAATAAGGATATGGAAAAATGTTTTAACGGTAAAATCCTTGTTATCAATAAAAGAATCCTTTAGAGAAGGACTTTTACACCGTAATATATTTCGTAAAAACCCGTTGCTGGGATATATGCATATGAGTCTTGCTTTTGGCTGGTTCCTTTTGATAGTTGTCGGACATATCGAGACGGTATTATATAAACAATCGTTGTCATTTCCTTTTCATCTGCCCTTGTTTTTCAGATATTACGTTAGAGAAGAGACCGGCTTTTTTCTTTCCGGCGCTCTTACTTTCACTATGGACCTCATTCTTTTATTTGTGTTGTCAGGAGTTGGACTGGCAGTATTCAAGAGATTCAGAAGCAAGCTCTTCGGGATGAAAAAAACTACAAAATTAAAGCTGAGCGATAAAGTTGCATTAATTTCATTATGGTTTATCTTTCCATTGCGTTTCCTGGCTGAAGCCTTTACTTCCGGATTATACCATAACGGTAGTTTCCTGACACAGCCTGCAGGTAATTTCTTTAATTCGTTTCTTCCGCTGGACTCTCTGATGTTGCCGGTATGGTTTGCATATTCACTGTCACTTGGATTTTTCTTTGTGTCGTTGCCAACTTCAAGGTATATGCATATCCCTACGGAGATATTATTTATCTTTTTAAGGAACTATGGAATAAAGCTGAAAAAAAGGTGCAACGCCTTTTCTTTTGTGCAGGTTTATTCATGTTCACGCTGTGGAATGTGTCTTGACACCTGCCAGATGAACGGGGCAGGAATTAAAACTACCCAGTCGGTTTATGTACTCAAGAATATCAGGAACAGGAGCCTTACGGATGAGACTTTATTTAACTGTCTGTTGTGCGGAAGATGCCAGCAGGAATGCCCGGTAGGAGTGGAATTAAATGATATGAGGATAACACAGAGAATTGAATCGACCCTTCAGTATAATTCATCCTATGATTATCTGCAGGAAGGGAAGGCAGAAAAAGCTGACGTGATTTATTTTGCAGGATGCATGACCCACTTAACGCCGGCCATAAAAAAATCAATGGTAGATATTTTTAAATATGCAGGTGTTAATTACTGGTTCATGGATGAGGAAAAAGCCCCTTGCTGTGGACGTCCGTTGATGCTGGCAGGGCAATTTGAGGCTGCGAAAAAATTAATATTGAATAACCAGAAATTAATTGAATCATCCGGGGCCAAAATGCTTATAGTATCATGCCCGATATGCTATAAAGTATTTAAGGAAGATTATGGCCTTCATGATATCAAGGTGATGCACCATTCGGAATACCTGCTTGAATTGGTGAGAAATAATATCATACCTCCGGCTAAGCAGCCGCATGCAGTAATTTATCATGATCCCTGTGAGCTGGGAAGAGGATGTAACATTTATGACCAGCCGCGTGAACTACTTGAAAATTATGTAGATGTCCTTAAAATCAATGATGAAAAAGAATTAAGTTTCTGCTGTGGCGGAAGCCTGGCAAATCTTAAGATCCAGATGGCTGAAAGGGACAAGATAAGAAACGGGGCGCTGGAAGAATATATGAGATATGGACCCGATTTCCTCGTTACTTCCTGTCCGTTATGTAAAAAGACCTTTTCAAAAGGTACAAAGATCCAGGTTTACGATATTGCTGAGATAGTATCAAAGAACCTGAAAACAAGCAGGCAGAGAGTTAAACATATAAAAGACCTGAAAAAGGAAATATATCAAACGGAGCTTATCTGAGCAAGCCGTGAATTTTCTGTAATTCCGGGGAAATACGGTTTTCTCATAAGTCTTCGTTCCCGGTGAAGCGAAGGGACCTTTATGAAATCAAATATTTATTATCATGAGATAACTTCAGTCATTCTTCCTTCGTAATGACGTATTTATATCTTTTCCGACAGCCTCATTTATATCCCCTGACGCAAGTATATCAAAGTTCCCTGATTTTGATGTTTCTGTACCATACATCATCGCCATGATCCTGAAGTCCGATATATCCTTCTTCCGCAACATTTGCCCAATCAGGATTAATGGTTACGAACTTGCTTTTTCCCACCATTTCATTCCAGTCACTTGTCCACAGGTGGTACTCAAGAATTTTTTTTCCGTTAAGCCAGTGTTCAACAAGGCCCTTTTCACAATATATCGCAGCTTTGTTCCATTCACCTACGGGTTTGACTATATCCCTTGAAACAGGAATAAGATCATACAGTGCCCCGGCACAATGCGTTGTGTCAAGTCCATCCCTGTGATTGTCATTATCCAGTACCTGCATCTCGGGTGCTGTATGCCATATAGGTTTTCCTTCCAGCTCCTGTGCCAGGTAGAATATACCACTGTTACCTCCTTCAGATATTTTCCATTCAATCCTGAGTTCAAAATTTCTGAACTTTTTATCATATATTATATCTCCGCCTTTTCCTCCTGCTTCACCTTTTCCCGTACCTATGCACCGCAGTGCGCCGTCTTTAACAGTCCAGCCGCTATCCGGGAATGAACTTGCATTATAACCTCTCCAGCCTTCAGAAGATTTTCCGTCAAACATGAGTATCCAGCCTTTGTTTTTTTCTGCCTGAGTAAGCATGTTTGTATCGGCAGTTTCTTTTTCGTCCCCTTCTGTACCGGCCGTGCTGTTACATTTACTGCCTTTAAAGGCATAAAATATTAATACGCTAAGTATTATACAAATAATAAAAATCAGGTTAGTTGTTTTCATAGTTTCCGGTTTTAATATTATTCAGATAGTTGATAAATTATAAATTCCAGCCTTGCCTGTATGTATGTTTAATATATTCCTCAGCTGCCTGTTTTGCATTTATGGTTGTCCTTTGCGTGTCGAAATGAGGATGACCTTCAATAACTGTAAATTTGTCAGAAGTCACAACCCTGATAGTATCAGCATCAGAGATATTCGTAAATTTCATATTCTTCCCGTCCCACTTAAGTTCCCTGTTAAGGTCCTGAAGGCGGGCGGCAACAACACCCATAACCACCATCTCATTAAGCGGCCCCGCGTACCCGAAGTTTGAGCTTGTTTCCACCCTGTTTTCGGGAGTTTCTTTACACGCTCTCACCCAGTCCATCACATGTCCCAGTTCAACCCTTCGCAGGGTTTTTGGAGGTTCATTGAAGTGATCCATCTCAGAGTAAGGCAAAAGAATGGGTTTGCTTGACCAGCATCCGCACATAAGTGTTCTTTTACTGCCAACAAGTAAACATCCGCCGTTAATATCACGGCCCAGGATATCTCCTTCAGGCAGCCCGGCAGGCCTTGGAGGCAATAGCCCACCATCATACCAGGTAACTGTTACTTCGGGCATGTTAACTTTTGCCATGTCTTTGCGTGCAGGGAATTTGTATTTTACTATTTCAGCTACCGGTGGACTCTCATTATTTATTTGTGTTGAACTCCCCTGCACACTTACAGGATATTGCAGGTTCAGGGTTTTAAATATGGGATCCAGAATATGGCAGGCCATATCACCTAAAGCACCGGTGCCAAAGTCCCACCACCCCCTCCAGTTCCACGGAGTATAGGTCGGATGGTAAGGCCTGTAGGAGGCAGGGCCAAGGAACAGGTCCCAGTCAAGTGTGCCGGGCACCGGCGGAGTATCAGCCGGCCTTTCAAGGCCCTGTGGCCAGATAGGCCTGTTGGTCCATGCATGGGCTTCTCTTACCTCACCTATGGCACCGTCCCAAACCCATTCACACATCTGGCGAAGTCCCTCGCCGGAATTACCCTGGTTCCCCATCTGAGTGGCAACCTTGTATTTCCTGGCAGTCTCTGTTAATAACCGGGATTCATAAACCGAGTGAGTTAAAGGTTTTTCACAATACACATGCTTACCCATCTTCATTGCTGTCATTGCAATAATAGCATGGGTATGGTCAGGAGTGGCAATAACCAGGGCATCAATATCGTTTGATTCTTCCAGCATCCTGCGAAAATCTTTATACTTCCTGGCTTGCGGATACTTGTCAAAAACCGCTGCAGCATATTTCCAGTCAACATCACATAATGCAACAATGTTTTGATCGGTTATCTGCCGTAAAACATCACCACCCTTACCTCCTATACCAACTGCTGCAACATTAAGTTTATCGCTTGGTGCTGTATGCCCTAAACCTCCAACAACATAACCTGGCAGAATAGTAAAAGCAGCTGTTGCTTTTGCCGCATTGCCTACAAACGCTCTGCGGGAAAGTTTCGAATTATTTGAAGATTTGCTCATAGCTTGGTTTATTTAATGATTAATATTAAATTATTTTTTGCCTGTCTTTATCCCAGTATACCTTCCTGCCTTCCCTGTAAGATATTGCACTCATATGGGCAGTGATTGCCTCTTCAAATCCCTTGTCTATGTTGCAGCTTGTTTTTGCATTTGTCCTTATGCAATCAATCCATTCTTTAATATGCAGAAATGTTGTATCTATTCTTTGTCCGTTCCGGTACGTATACAATAATCCCCTTTGTGCAAAATATTGTTCAGTAGGTGATACAATACCATCAATATTATTTTTTCCGGGTATATAATTATAAATCGGAACACCGGGATCAATCTTTCCCTTTTCAATTTTTTCTTTGAACCTTGTGGAGTTTGGTTCGACTTTTACCTTCAGACCTCCGTTAATCTCCATACTGGCATCATGACCCATTATTAATGTCCCTCTGTGAACTTCATTTGAGAGGGTGGCACTGTATAAAAGCGTAAGGTCGCGTTCCGGGTATTCCAGCGTCGTCTGAATAACATCCGGGACCGTGCGGCCATCCTTAAAGTAATATATACCTCCTGATGAAACAGCGGAATGAGGGATACCTATTCCCATCAGCTGGTTTATCAGGTCGTACTCATGTGTCATCAGGTCACCTGATATTCCCAGGCCGTAATCCCACCAGCAACGCCACCTGAAAAATCTCTCAAGGCTGAACTTATGGTAAGGAGCCTGCCCTATAAATTGTTCCCAGTCAATATTCACGGGATCCGCATCAGGATGGATCGCGTAAACCCAGGCACCGTTAGGCGAATTTCTGTTTGTTGTCAGTTCTACCAGCGATATATTACCGAGAATATTCTCTTCGATGATTTTTTTTGCAGCACTGCAGAATTCATTCTGAATACCCTGATGCCCAAGCTGAAAGGCAATATTATTTTCTTTTACCGTCCGTACAAGATCATATGTTTCATTAACTGCCCAGGTCATTGGTTTTTCGCAATAAACATGTTTGCCGTTTTTTGCTGCTTCTATAGCTATAGGTGCATGCCAGTGGTCAGGCGTGGCAATTATTACCGCATCAATTTCCGGTGATGAAACAAGGTCTTTGTAATTAAGAAATCTCTTTGGCTTTATTCCTGCCTTTCCTTCTGATCCTACCCTGTGAATATTGGCGCCGGCCAGTAATGCTTCTTCTGCATGGATATCAAAGATATCACAAATGCCACTGACAACTGCATTCAGATCTTCCTGGTTCATATAATCATCATATGAGGTATTGAAACGGTCATTTTTTGCAGCAGCTATATTATCATCAATCCATCGCGGTTCAGCGAAACCTGCTGCCCTGAGAAGATGCCGCCCCCTGATGCCAAAGCCTATGATGCCCAGCCGTATCACCTTTTCCTTATTAACCTGTCTTAATAATGGCACCGGCGCGGGACCGAGGTTCAGCTCCTCCAGCAAGTTATTCCTGTATATACTCTCAAGTTTTCTCCTTCGATAGATACCATAAGCAAAAATGCCCAGAACCGGTATGGTAGCCAATCCTTTAAGCAGATCTCTCCTGCCAATCAATTTTGAATGCTTTTCAGCTTTTTTTTGCTTTTTCTTCTCTTTCTTTGATTTTATTCCTTTCATTTTATTTCGTTTATCATTGTCCAGAATAAACATAGAACAATAGAGCAATAGAACAATTTAGCAATAGAACAATTTAACAATTTAACAATTTAGCAATTTAACAATTTAGCAATTTAACAATATTATCTGAGTCTTGAAATAATCCTGTCCAGCCCGATAATTTTACCGGTTGGAAAAATAGTAAGGACAGCCAGTGCCAGGATTTCAATCAGTGTTTTATTTACTATCAGGTAATTCCCTTCCTGTGGAATAATATAATTAAGCCCCAGAAAAGGAGGATGTGAAAGATAATAAAAGCTCAGAAGTATTATACCGCATATGCCTGAGAATTTAGTAAATATTCCCATAATCAGTCCAAGCCCAATCAATATCAAACCCCATATATTCAGAAAGTCAACAATATTCAGAATGTCCGCATTTGCGGCCATCGACTGGAAAATTCCCGGGAACAGGCCTTTGGAATCCATAAGGTATTCAAATGATGTCCAGCCCGGATTAAGAAATTTCACTATCCCTTCATACAGAAAATGCCACCCGATAAATACTCTGAGCGTTACCAGTATAATCAGCTGGCTGGTACCTAAAAGTGGAACGGAGCTTCTACCTGTCATTTATTTAGTGTTAAAATTTCAAATACTAAAAATATACAATTATTATAAACCATTCAAATACATATTTCAACCGTTCATTTTCAATGCCTGCAAATTCTTTGTTTAAGTTTTAAGGGATTATGAATTTTATGCTTTATAATATTCATAATGTTTAACTTAAAAAACTTAAAACTATGGAAACAAAAAAATTGAGTCTCGAACAAATGGAAAACCTCGAAGGAGGTGGATTAAGCCCGAAAGCTAAATGCGGCATTGCATTAGGGCTTTATGTTGTTTCATTTGTAGCACTTGCTGCAGCAACAGGAGGAGTTGCAGTAGTATTAGCGCTGGCTGGTTTTGGAGGTTCTATATGGGGCGCTGCAGTGACATGCGACGGGGTCATTATTGGCTCACAACAAGTTGTGACACTGAATCCATCAAAACCAATTAATGGGCTACCTACTTATAAATAAGGATCATTGATTTAAGAATTAAGATCTGTAAAATTTATTCAGGCTATCCGGAAAATATTTAAATTTTTTAAGGTGAAAATGGCAAAATAACGTTTATATTATTAATTGTATATGACCTGTAAAGAATTATATAAACACAATATCCTGGCAATAATCAGGGCTCCTTTTTTTGAAAAAAGCAAACCTGCAGGATATTTCATGGTTGCCGGCACCATATTCATTATTTTCAATCTGCTGGTTTTCGGGCTTTTTCTGGATAGCTTTGTTAAACTCGTATATCCTGATAAAGATCCTGTTTATGTTCTTAACTCTGCATTAATATATGTATTTGTATTTGATTTATTCTTTCGTTCAGTGGTTCAGAGGTTGCCAAAAGTTGATTTTATACCCTATTTAATATTACCTGTTAAGAAAACCTTGATATCCCGGTTTTTAATATCCAAATCATTTCTCAGCTTTTTAAATCTGTACCTTTTATTAATTTTTGTTCCCTTTCTGGTAAAAACAGTTTTGTTAAATTATGATACAGTTTCTCTGATTACTTATTGTGCGGGTTTCATTCTTATGGTAGTAATTAACCAGTTGCTGATAAATATTTTACACTGTTTGATCCAGAATCGTTTCTATTTGATTTTTTTCCCATCGGTTTTCATTCTAATACTTTTTATCGTAATATTTTATTTTTCCTGGCCGGCAGGTGATAAAACAGCGGTTATCGGTACAGCTTTTCTGGAGGGCAATATATATGTATTTGCCATGCAAATATTAATTATTCTCTTTTTATATCTTTTGAATATTACAGCATTTAAAATATTAATATCGGGTGAAACAGATTTTCGTAATATAATACGGGAGGGCAGAAAAAATAACAGGGGTCCGGGTTACCTTGCTGGCCGGGGGATAATCGGAGAGTATATGAAACTGGAGCTGAGCATGATACTCAGGAATAAACGGACAAGACAGAATACTTATTATTCAATATTTTTTGCTGTTTATGCCCTGCTGTTCATGTTTTTTAATGAAATATCCCTTGATTCAATTTATGTTACACAAACTGTATTTTTAATTGTAACGGGGATATTTGCACTTTTTCACGGCCAGTTTTTATTAAGCTGGGAAAGCTCATTTTCAGATTTTATTCATACCTATAATATTGCTTTAAGTGACTTTTTAAAAGCCAATTTTTACTTGTTTGTAATAAGCAATTTTTTAAGCGGTATTATTTTTCTTCCTGTAGTAATAATAATGAAAACAGATATATATCTGTATATCAGCATTCTGGTATTTAATGCAGGAGTTACTAATTTTCTGATTATATATAATTCCGTATTAAATTCAGGCAAGATTGATTTAACACGTAAAGCATACATGAACTGGCAGGGTACCAGCCTGAATCAATTTTTATTAATAATAGCCATTGTTACGGTTCCATCTGGTATCTCTTTTATTATCAGGAAACTTTTACCCGGATTCAGTATTTATCCGGCATTGATCTTTGCAGGAGTCATAGTAGTTGTTTTTCATAATAAATGGATTGACCTGGCAACTATAAAACTCAGGAAAAGAAAATACTCAAATCTTGAGAATTACAGAAATTAAATCGTGAAACGAAAATGAATTGTCTTAATATTGAATACACCTGCAGGCATGATTAAAATAAGTTCATTTGAGAACAAGATTAGCCGCTGGTTGCAGACATTATTAAATTTTTAATTAATCTGTTATTAGTCTGGTAAAAATTTTAAACGGATGAAAATAATAATTGATAAGGTAATTAAAACTTATGGAAACAGAAATGTTGTTGATATTGATCTGCTGGAGATCAAATCAGGTGAGTTCCCGGGAATTGTCGGCAACAATGGGGCGGGTAAAACCACTCTTTTTCGTTTGATGCTGGATCTTGCAAAACCAAATCGCGGAGAAATAAAATCAGGAAATGTTATTGTATCAAAAAGTGAGGCATGGAAAAATTATACATCTGCATTCCTTGACGATTATTTTTTAATAAATTTTTTAACGCCTGAAGAATATTTTCAATTCATTAGCAAATTATACGGATTAACAAATGATGAGATCTGCAGTAGGTTAAAAATATATGACGGATTCATGAATAATGAGATACTTGATCAAAAAAAGTATATCAGGCAGTTTTCTTCGGGGAACAAACAAAAGATAGGAATAATAGGAGCATTATTGGTTGAACCTCAGATATTAATCCTTGATGAGCCGTTCAATAATTTAGATCCTTCTTCTCAGAATATAATTAAGAAGATACTGAAGGATTTTAATAAGAAACATAATTCAACAGTTATAATATCAAGTCATAATCTGAATCATATTGCAGATACCTGCTCAAGAATCATTCTGATGGAGAAAAGCAGAATAATCAAAGATATTAAGCAAAATAACGATAGCTTAAGAGAACTTGAAAGGTATTTTGCAATATCATACGATTAGGGATAATTTGTATTATTAATATACGTAAAGAGGTTCGGGAGTTCAGATATTTTGGGATAATCGTTATTTATATATGGTGCAAAGGCAGGGATCATAATACCTGAAAAAATTTCTAAAAACAGGAAATACTGAGTTTTTAAGTTAGTTCTCTTTAATAATTCAATGTAAAGCAATGAAATATATTATTATTCTTTATAAAGCACTGGATAATGCCTCTTTATTTATTATTATATCTCTGGGCTTAATCCTGAACAATTACTTAATTAATGAATTTATTTATAGCAATGATATATTATATAAAGGGCTGGGAGATCAGTTAAGTGCTGATCACGTATCAACGATAATTTATCTGTTAAAAAAGTGGAAATGGATCGGATACGTGTTTATACCAATAATACTGTTTGTAAAGCTTTATCTGATCTCATTCTGCATCGAGATCGGCGCTATCTTTAAAGGGTATGAAATAAGCATAAAAAGAATTTTCAGAGTAGTGCTGTTCACTGAAATTGTGTATTTAACAGCACAGATTATGCGTACTATAGCTTTGTATGTTTCAGATTATGAATCTATTAATGAAATTAGTCATTTCTATCCCCTGTCAATTATTGGTTTACTTAATTCTGAAAATTTAGCAGGCTGGTTATTATATCCTTTACAGATGATTAATTTGTTTGTCCTCATATACTTTTTTTTACTGGCTTATGGTCTTTCTGTGATGCTAAGAAAAAAATACATTAGGATGTTGTCCTTTGCAGTTGGCACATATGGGGCATGCCTGTTAATATGGGTGTTGCTGGTAATGTTTATTAGTGTTAGTATGTTATGATTATTCATTACAGGAAATATTATAAGTCTGTTGTCCTTACACTGCTCATTTCCATACTGCTATATCTGCCATACAGGATATTCTCGGTTATTAAAATCAAAAGCAGTATCATGAAGGAAATAGAAATATTACCGGATTTTGAGTTTACTACTTTACAGGGAACACGCTTTGGAGTGGATAACATTATTAAGGGCAGTCCGGTTGTGATATTTTTTTTTAATTCCGAATGTTATTATTGCATAAATGAAGTAGAGAGTATCATCGGGAACATTAATTCTCTTAAGAACACTAATATCCTGCTGGTTTCAGAACAGCCATTAAATAAGCTGGCTGAATTATATGATGAATATAAATTATATAAATATCCGCAGGTGAAATTATTACACAGCAGTTATCGGAATTTCATCTCGATATTCGGAAATACTGTTGTGCCCTCAACCTATATTTATAATGAAAGAATCAGCCTGTTAAAGCTATTCAAAGGTGAAGCAGGTATTGAGTCAATTTTAAAAGTTATTAATAACCCATAAACATCTGCCAGGTGGATTTAAAGGCAATTAAGAGATCATTTGTCAGGCAACATGACCAGTCAGATTGTGGTATTGCATGTATGCTTAGTATTATCAACTATTACGGAGGTGAAGAAAAGCCGGAAAAACTCAGAGAACTTAGTGGAACAGCAAAAACGGGGACAAAATTGCTTGGCCTGTACCAGGCATCCAGCCAAATCGGGCTTGTCGCTGAAGGACTGGAAACTAACATAGAATATCTGAAAAGAATAAAGGATCCTGTTATTTTACACATTACAACTGAAAACAACCTTCAGCATTTTATTGTATGCTACGGTTGCAGGGAAGATAAATTTATTATTGTCAACCCGGCAAAAGGTGTTGAGGAATATACAAGTGAGAAAATAAAAACAGTATGGAAATCCGGGGCATTGTTAACAGTAAGGCCAGGGAATGATTTTGTTAATAAAAAGCAGGCAAGGATAAAAAAGATAAAATGGGTCAAAGAGTTAATAAAAGAGGATATTACAATTCTGTCAGTATCATTGATCCTTGGTATAGTAATATCAATCCTGGGAATAATAATGGCAGTTTTTTCACAGATACTCGTGGATGATATTCTGCCGGGTGAAAAAAAAGAAAAACTTATTGCAGGGTTAATAATTGTTGCATTCCTTTTGCTAATAAGAGGAGCATTGTCTTTTATTCATAATCTTTTTGGCATAAAGCAAAGCAGGGATTTTAATTTACGTATTATAGATTTTTTCTATTCAAACCTGTTAAGATTACCAAAAGCTTTTTTTGATAACCGCAAGACAGGAGACATGGTAGCAAGGCTTAATGATACATCAGTTATTCAGCAGACAATAGCCTATATCATTAATTCCCTGTTAATAAATATTTTGATCCTGATCATGTCAGGGGTTGTTATTTTTCTTTATTCCTTTACTGCCGGACTGATTGCTTTTTCCAGCCTGCCCGTGTATTTTTTAATTTCATATATTTTTCATGACAGGATAGTGAAGGTCCAGCGTGAGGTCATGGAGGCACATGCGGGAAATGAAAGCAACTATATTAACAGTATACAGGGAATTGAGATCATAAAGAACACAAATAATGAAAAGCTTTTTTCTGACTTAAATAAACTGGTATACGGGCTATTCCAGAATACTATATTTAAGCTGGGTAAAATAAACATCAGCCTGGGTGTTGTTGTCGATCTGACGGGTGTGATATTTGTTATGGCATTACTCACTGTGAACTCATTTATGGTCATTGGTAATTCAATTACTATTGGATCGCTGATAGCTATATCAGGTATATCATCGTTAATATTTCCTGCAATAGCTGCAATAGCCTTTGCAAATATTCATCTGCAGGGAGCAAGGATAGCTTTTGACCGTATGTTTGAATTTGCAGGGTTAAAAAAAGAGTATGAACTTCGAAAAGAGAATAATAAAATTAGCCAGGATAATATATCAACACTCTCCTTTCGGAACATATCATTTCGCTTTCCCGGAAGGAAGGAATTATTCAGGGATATTTCATTTACAGTTAACAAGGGGGAAATGATTACTCTTTTTGGCCAGAGCGGTTGCGGAAAAACCACAATTCTGAATATTATCCAGAAATTCTATTATCATGATAGAGGCAGGTACCAGGTTAATAATATTGACTCAGATAAAATTTCTATCCCGGCGCTGAGAAAAAACATTGCTATTGTCCCGCAGGAAACGAAGTTCTTTAACGGAACAATAACAGATAATATTTGTCTTGAAAATACTAAAAGTGATCTTCAGGAGATTATAATGTTTTGTAAAAAATATGGATTTGATAAATATTTTGAACAGTTCCCCATGGGATATATGACACTCCTTGGTGAGGACGGGATTAACATCTCAGGGGGGCAGCAGCAACTTGTGTCCTTTGCCCGTGCTCTTTACCGAAATCCCCTTGTGCTGCTGCTTGATGAACCTTCATCAAGCATGGACAGGGAAACGGAAAACTTTATTATTAATCTGATGAAAAAGTTAAAGAAAAATATAATAATAATACTTGTTACACATAAAATAAGCACAGCAAGGGAATCTGACAGGATATATATTATCGATGAAGGTGAGATTAAGCAGACAGGGAGCCATAAAGAACTTATATCTTATGAGAACATTTATAGTATGGCATATAATGACATTTCATTTTGATAGTCCTGTTATTAAAAATCAGTAAGAAATATTTTTTGATTGTGCCAGAATATACTTAGGCCAATGAAATATATTCTTATATGATCATTTTCTGATGATATTCTTTTCCTTCTCAGGCAAATAGGATCTTAATTCCAGCTTCTGACCGTCAAGAACCGCAAATGAGAAATTGGTGATCCAGTCGCCAAGATTGATAACACGGCAGTTACCTGAAATTTTAAAATCGTAAGGTATATGGCGATGGCCTAATATGAAAAAATCAAAATGTCCGGTTTTAAGCTTTTCTTTTGCAAAAACAATCTGGTTTTCTTCAGCATCTTTCCTGCAAGGTTCAGCAACAAGGCCTTTGGCATAACGACTGCTTCGGGACCACCTTTGACCGAAAGCAATAGCTGCATTTGGGTGTATTCTGGCAAACAACCATTGAAGAATTTTACAGGTAAATATTGCTTTAAGTATCTTATATCCAAAGTCGCAGCGGCCCAGTCCGTCTCCGTGAGCCAGAAAAAACTTCAAACCATTTATTTCTCTTATTACCGGCTTACGGTAAATTGTCAGTCCTATCTCGTTTGGCAGGTATTTATACACCCAGATATCATGATTGCCTGTAAAGAAATGTATTTTAGTGCCGTTATCCGATAATTCTGCCAATTTTCCCAGAAACCTGGTGAATCCTTTTGGTACTACTTTACTATATTCATGCCAGAAATCAAAAATATCTCCCATTAAATACAATTCGTCAGCATCTGATTTAATACTATCGAGCCATTTTACCAGCAGCTTTTCTCTTATAAGGCTTTTCTCTGCGGGATATAATCCCAGATGAACATCTGAAATAAAGTAAATCTTTTTGTCAGGCAAGGTTGATAAATTTTAATTTAATAACTCTGAAAGTTTCCTGTTTAGTGCATTTGAATTTATATTCTTTGCTATGATAGTCTCCATATCTTTATCAATAAGATAATTACAGGGAATTGTATTAACGTTATATCTGGTCACAACCCTGGAATCAGGATATGTGGAATCGTTAACACATAACCATGGCAACTCATCAAAATTAATTGCCCTTTTCCAGTGAGCAATGGATTTATCAAATGAAACCTGATAGATCTCAAACCCTTTATGTTTATATCTGTCATAAACATCTTTAAGTTTAATATTTGCATTGACACTTTCAACATTCCAGGACGCCCAGAAACTCAGCAATACGTACTTCCCTTTTAATGACAACAGGTTAATGGTATCACCCCTGATATCAGGCAATGCAATTTCGGGCAATGCATAATCCTCTTGTTTGACATAGCTAAGTATCTTTTGTGTATGATAATCCTGAATTAACTTGCTGGTGTATTTGTTAAGCACTGAAACATGGTTCGATCTCGGGTAGCGTTTTCTCAGTGAATCCCTGACAATCTTATAAAACTGGATATCGCGTGTCTTGTTAAATAAATATGACTGTGGCTGTATTTCCTGGTATAATGCCCTGATGCTTGCCAGAGATGAATAATTATTTAAAATAAAGTTAATTGAATACCTGCGGTGATCCTCAATAACTTTTTCATATTTTGCCGACAGGTCTTTTCTTGCCGTTTCATCTGATGAACTATTATAGTTGGTGGCCAGGGAATCGAGCTTAGACTTTGTTATTCTTAATTTATGCGACAGTTCATTGATCAACTGCGAACCTGTTGACCCTTTAATTAAAAGTGTCTCACCTAAATTGCTTAAGTCTCCTGATATAACAGCACTTTCACCGGGCTCAAGCAAGAGGCTGATTATTTCATTATCTGATCTGAGTTGATAGAATTGAGGGATTTTTGTTTGTGCAGAGAATGAAAAACGGCCCTTGTTTTTTAATCTTAATGAGTCAATTAATTTCACCCTGTAAACATCAACCTCTTCAAAATACATAGTTTGTCCCTTAGAATTCAGGAGCGTGCCCTTAATTTTGACTTTTTTAATATTACTGCACGAAACGAAAGCAAAAAGCCCGAAAATAAAAATTACAGTTCTCATATTAATAAAATATCTCATTCAGTTTCTTTTCAAGCTCATCAACGGCCAGGTTCTTTGCTATTATCCTTCCGGCCGTGTCGAGAAGAAAACTCCCGGGTATTTCTCTTATATTGTACTTCACAGCTGCCTGAGAATTCCAGAAATTAAGATCGCTTACATTAATCCAGGTCAAATGGTCTTCCTTAATTCCCTTAAGCCATGACTCTTTGGTACGATCAAGGGATACCTGGTAGATTTCAAAATTTTTTGGTTTGTATTTTTTATATATTTTAACAAGGTGCGGATTATTATCCCTGCAAGGCAGGCTCCACGATGCCCAGAAATCAAGCAGCACATATTTGCCCTTCAGGGAGTAGAGGGAAATCACTGAGTCTTCGGTATCAGGTAATGATATGTCAGGAGGTATTGCTCCTGGTTCATACTTTAACTGTTCCCCTGTTTCCACCAATTTACGGTTAAGACTTTTAACTGCTTCTGAGGCAGGATATAATGCCGTAAGATTTGAATCAACCAGGTTGAAATATTTAAAATCTTTTTTAATATTAAAAACAGGGTCATTTATTCCCAGGTACTGAAAAAGGATCATTATACAAACCATTGAAGCCGGATACTTTTCGATCATTTCTATTGAAAATTTTTTATGATCCTCAAATATGATATTGTATATACTGTCAATTTCTGCTTTCTTCTCAAAAAATCCGGGGGTACCCTTAATATTATCATATTCCATACTTAGTCCGGTAATTTTTTCCAGTGTTTCCCGTTGTTTATCTACCAGATATTTAACCAGTCTTGAATCTTTTGAACCTTCAACAATATATTCCCTGTCAAAATTAGAGGCATTTGTAATAATATTTATATGGTCGCGAGGGTGAATTATCAAATGAATATTATCACTATAATTTGTATAAAGAATGAAAAATCCGGGGTTATCAATATGACCTGAAAGTGAAAATTTTCCTGCTGCATCTGTTTCAGTTGAGTCTATATTTATTCTTTTGTTTGTTGTAAGCCTGGAAAGGTATATCTTTGTACCTGTTAAATCTTTTGCTGTTCCTTTAATTTCGAAATTGTCTTTAACCCGTGAACAACCACCCCAGATTATTGTTAAAAAAAATATCATTAATATAACATTTCTCATAAAGAAAATTTTTTCAAATATACTATTCTCAGAATGAAATTCAGGGATTTATATATGTTTCTTTTTTAGATTTATTTTTGTTTTACCATCTACCAGGGTCTAATTTTCCTGAATTCGGAATTTTTTAAAATTGATATTAAAATACATTTTATAATTAGCATAAAAATATTTAACTTATGTATTCAAAGGTTAACAATTAATAGTTTAATTTCGCAGATTAAAATATAAGTATTATGAGCTATCTGAACTTTGATAAGTCACAGTTAATCAACCTTGAATATTCGCTGAGCAAGGAGATATTAAGAAGCAACAGGGCCGGTTCCTATGCGAGTACAACGCTTGTGGGCTGCAATACCAGGAAATATCATGGATTACTGGTTTGTCCCATGGAGCATCTGGATGGCGACAGGCATGTTTTGCTTTCATCTCTTGATGAGACAATTGTTCAGGATAATAATGAATTTCATTTGGGTATTCATAAATATGAAGGAGATAATTATGTTCCCAAAGGGCATAAATACATACGTGATTTTGCTGTCGATCCTGCTCCAAAGATTTTCTACCGTGTTGGCGGAGTAGTAATTGAAAAAGAACGTATGCTGGTGGAAAAAGAACAGCAATTTCTCACCAGATATAATATCAAAGAGGTTGATCATCCGACAAAACTCAGAATACGTCCATTCCTTGCTTTTAGAAATATGCATCAGTTGAGCAAAGCTAATATGCATGCCAATACAAAGATAAAATTTATTACAAATGGTATAAAGGCCAGGTTATATGAAGGGTATCCTGGTTTGCACATGCAGTTTTCAAAGAAAGTAGAGTTTGTTCAAAGTCCTAACTGGTATTATAATATAGAATACCTGGAAGAGCAGAAGAGAGGATATGATTTTAAGGAGGATTTATTGGTCCCGGGGTATTTTGAAATGAACATAAAAAAAGGGGAGACAATAATTTTCTCTGCTTCCACTAAATTAACCAATCCTGAAAATCTTAAAAAGAGATTTACAGATTGCATCAGTAAACATATTCCCAGGGATAATTTCAAGAATTGCCTTATTAACTCGGCTCAGCAGTTTATTGTAAGAATGGATAAAAAGACTGAAATTATTGCGGGATTTCATTGGTTTGGCAGCTGGGGGCGCGATACTTTTATCTCTCTTCCGGGGTTAACACTGGCTATAGGTGATATTAAAACCTGCAGGTCTGTGCTTGATAATATGATTTCAAAAGTTAAGGATGGGCTGTTTCCAAATATGGGTGGTGATGATGATCCGGCATTTAACTCTGTCGACGCTCCCTTATGGTTTTTCTGGGCAGTTCAGCAATATGCCGCATATAGTGATTCACAGGCCACAGTCTGGAAAACTTACGGAAAAACCATGAAATCAATACTTAATGCTTATAGAAATGGCACTTCGTTCAATATTAAAATGCATGAGAACGGATTAATATATGCAGGAGAGAAAGGCAAAGCATTAACATGGATGGATGCTGTTGTTAACGGTGTACCTGTTACACCACGTACCGGGTACGCAGTAGAAATTAATGCACTCTGGCATAATGCTGTGGAGTTTAGTCTTCAGTTGGCTAAAAAGGCCGGGGATGATGGTTTTATCAGATCCTGGAAAAACCTGCCCGCTGTTATAAAAAAATCCTTTATCCGGGAATTCTGGGATGAGAAAAAAGGTTATTTAGCCGACTGTATTGATAATGGTTCTAAAGACTGGTCAATTAGGCCTAACATGGTTATTGCCACTTCACTGGAATTTTCACCTGTTGATGATGATATAAAAAAATCGATCCTTAAAATCGTTGAGAGAGATTTATTAACACCAAGAGGACTCAGGACACTTTCACCCATGGATAAAAACTATACAGGCGTCTATAAGGGCAACCAGGAACAGCGTGATAGTGCATATCATCAGGGAACGGTATGGCCATGGCTTCTGGAACACTTTTGCGAGGGTTATATTAATTTGTTCGGAGAATGTGGTGTTTTTAAGTTTAAGAAAATTGTCAGTGATTTTGAACCGGTGATGAACGAGCATGGAATTGGTACAATATCGGAAGTATACGACGGCGATCCCCCTCATAATCCCGGAGGTGCTATATCACAGGCTTGGAGCGTAGCAGCTTTATTAAGGATTATTGAAAAAATTGAAAAATTTTCTTTAGCTTAATATTTATAAAATTCTTTGAAAGAAATTTAAATTATTATACGGTGGACTTATGAGAGTATTAATGTTTGGATGGGAATTTCCTCCTCATATTTCAGGCGGACTGGGAACGGCTTGTTACGGATTAACAAAAGGCTTGTCAAAATTTGACGATGTTAAGACTCTATTTGTTATCCCAAAGGCATATGGTGATGAGGATCAAAGCAAGACAAAAATTATTAATGCCGGTGATGTGGTCCTTAGTGAAAAGGTAATTGATTATAAAAGCTTTTTTAAAGAAATCAGCTTTATTGAAGTTGGCTCCAATATCATTCCTTACACAAGCCCTGAAGAATATGAGAAGTTGATCTCAGAAGCAAGTTCTTCAAAGAAACAGTATATAAATACATCATTCTCAGGAAAGCTTGGTTTCTCCGGAGGGTATGGATTGAACCTCTTTCAGGAAATAGCAAATTATGCTGCAATAGCTTCAGTAATAGGTGTGAATTATGATTTTGATGTTATTCATGCCCATGACTGGCTAACATATCCTGCAGGTATTGCTGCAAGAAATGTATCCGGAAAACCCCTGATAATACATGTTCATGCCACTGAGTTTGATCGCAGCGGCAGTAATGTTAACCCCGAAGTTTATAATATAGAAAAAAACGGGATGGAAACAGCTGATAAAATAATTGCAGTAAGTAACTTAACAAGAAACATAATAATTGAGAAATACAATATAAACCCTGATAAAGTTACTACTGTTTATAACGCTGTTGAACCGGTAACCGGTAAGGACATTAAATTCAATAAGAATAATGCAGATAAGACTGTGACATTCCTGGGAAGAATAACTCTCCAGAAAGGCCCGGAATATTTTATTGAAGCGGCATATGAGGTATTACAGCGTAAGGATAATGTAAGATTTGTCATGGGCGGAAGTGGGGAATTATTAAACAGGATGATCTCACGGGTTGCTAAACTTAAAATCGGAGAAAAGTTCCATTTCACGGGATTTCTGAGAAGCGATGATGTATCCCATCTGTACTCCTTAAGTGATGTCTATGTTATGCCTTCAGTATCAGAACCATTCGGCATAGCACCCCTTGAAGCATTACAGTCAAATGTTCCTGTCATTATTTCCCGGCAATCAGGAGTTTCCGAGATTCTCAGGCATGCAATAAAAATCGATTTCTGGGATATCCAGGCTATGGCTGATGCTATATACGGAATATTGAATTATGACGGACTGGTAAATATGTTCAAAAAACATGGCAAGCAAGAGGTTGATAACCTTAAATGGGAGACCACTGCTTTTAAAGTAAAACAGATCTATGATTCACTTGTTTAAATAGGAATAAAAACTTGATAATAAATATATTATGAAGACAATTTGTTTATACTTTCAGGTACACCAACCTTTCAGATATAAAAGATACAGGTTTTTCAATATTGGTAATGACCATTATTATTATGACGACTATATGAATGAGTCAATAATGAGGAAAGTTGCAGACAAATGTTATTTGCCGGCCAATAAGATACTGCTTGATATTATAAAGAAGTACGGAAGCCGGTTTAAGGTAACTTTCTCATTAACCGGTATCGTTTTGGACCAGTTTGAACTTTACGCCCCTGATGTGCTTGACAGCTTCAGGCAACTGGCAGAAACAGGATGTGTTGAATTCCTGGCGGAAACCTATTCGCATTCACTGGTTGCTCTGAAAGATAAGGATGAATTTACCAAGCAGGTCAGAGAGCATTCTGATAAGATAAAAAAGTATTTTAACCAGGAACCGGAAGTTTTTAGAAATACAGAGCTTATATATTCTGATGATATAGGCAGCCAGGATTTTGATATGGGGTTTAAAGCTATGCTGACTGAAGGAGCAAAACATATACTTGGATGGAAGAGCCCAAATTATTTATATTATAATGCTATAAATCCCAGGCTTAAGGTTTTGCTTAAAAACTTTAAGCTTAGTGATGATATAGCATTTAGATTTTCAAACCAGGGATGGTCGGAATATCCACTTACATCAGAAAAATTTGTAAGCTGGTTAAATGATATCGACAAAAAAGAGGAGACGGTAAATCTTTTTATGGATTATGAGACCTTTGGCGAACATCAATGGGCCGATACAGGTATTTTTGAATTTCTTAAAGCTTTGCCCGGAGCAGTATTTAAGAGATCTGACTTTTTATTCAGTACGCCTTCGGAGGTTGCAGATAAGCTCCAGCCCGTTGCAGCAGTGAATGTGCCAAATCCTATCTCATGGGCAGATGTGGAACGGGATTTAACAGCATGGCTTGGGAATGAACTGCAGACGGATGCATTTAATAAACTATATTCATTGACCGAAAGAGTAAATAAATGTACACAGCCTGAGATTTTAAAAGACTGGAAATATATGCAATCCAGTGATCATTTATATTATATGTCAACAAAATTCTTTTCTGACGGAGAAGTACATGCCTATTTTAATCCTTATGAATCACCGTATGATGCGTATATAAATTATATGAATATTCTAAGCGATTTTATACTGAGACTTAATGCAGCAGTCCCGTTAACTGGTAAAGATCAGGAAATAGCAAATCTGTCGGGGGTGATCGATATAAAAAACAGGCAGATTGAGAAATATGAAGCAGAGATCAGGGTACTTAAATCAAACAAAGATAAAACCATACCAAAGTCAAAAAAACTGACGGAAACAAAAAAGCCCGTTAAAGCCGTAAGCACGGCAATGAAAAAATCACCGGGTAAAAAAACCGTGAAAAAGAAATAATATTCATTTAGCCCTGAAAATAATACTGTGAAATAAAATTAATTCATTAATTGAGATGTCAAATAATACTATAAGCCCCGATTACTTATTTGAAGTAAGCTGGGAGGTTTGCAATAAAGTCGGGGGGATACATACAGTAATTGCCACAAAAGCTGTGACCCTGATTGATGAGTATGAGGATAACTATATATTGATCGGGCCTGATATTATCCGCGATGAGGCGGGAAACCGTGAATTTAAGGAAGACCATAATCTTTACCGGGCATGGAGAAGACAAGCTTTATCAGAAGGATTGAGAATAAAGATCGGACGCTGGAACATCAAAGGTTTTCCATTTGCAGTAATTCTTGATTTCTCAAATTGGATAAGCCAGAAAGATAAGATCTTTAGTGAATTCTGGGAAAAATATAAGCTCAATTCCATTTCAGGGCAATGGGATTATGTGGAACCCGCTCTTTTTGGATATGTAGCAGGCAGGGTAATAGAAAGCTTTGTTAAATTTAATTTAAGGAATGATGACAGGATAATTGCCCAGTTTCATGAATGGATGACAGGTACAGGTATATTGTATTTAAAAAGTGCCCTTCCGCAGGTTGCTACATCCTTTACAACACATGCTACAGTTATCGGCAGATCACTTGCTGCCAATAACCGCCCTTTATATAGAGACCTGAAGAATTATAATTCCGCTGAAATTGCAAAAGAATTTAATATAGTATCAAAACAATCCCTTGAAGAGTTATCAGCACAAAATGCTGATGTTTTCACAACAGTATCTGAAATCACAGCAAGGGAATGCAGCCAGTTTCTGAAACGCGACGTTGATTTGTTGACACCAAATGGATTTGAAGATACTTTTGTTCCCGAAAAAAAGGAATTTGATCTCAGGCGTAAAATAGCAAGAGAAAAACTTATTCAGATATCACAGTTGCTCACAGGATCAACATTCTCTAATGACCCATATCTGGTTGCAACAAGCGGCAGATATGAGTTTAAAAATAAAGGTATTGATCTGTATATTGATGCACTGGGGAAATTAAATAAGGGAAAGAACCTGGACAGGGATATTGTTGCGTTTATTCTCATTCCTGCCAACCATTACGGGCCAAGAAAAGACTTATTGAAGAAAATTGAAAATAAAAATGCGGAGCTGTCTGACTCGAAATATCTAAGCCATAACCTTCATGACGCTGAATGGGATCCGATTCTTAAACGTATAAAAGAAGCGGGATTAAAAAATGAAAATAGTGACAGGGTAAAGGTAATTTTTGTACCATCGTACCTTAACGGGGATGACGGCATATTTAATATGCCCTATTATGATATTCTTATAGGTTTTGATATAACAGTGTTCATTTCATATTATGAACCCTGGGGATATACTCCTCTTGAAAGCCTTGCATTTTCAGTTCCTACAGTTACTACTAATTTATCAGGTTTTGGACTGTGGACAGAAAAACATTACGGACTGAACTGTAAAGGCATTACAATAATTAACCGTACTGATGATAATGATGCCGATGTGATACAGGGGACTGTGGATGCTATAAATGCCAACTATCAGCTGGCGCATCCTGATGTTGATATTATCAGAGAAGGAGCTCATGCACTGTCGCATGAAACATTGTGGGATACCCTGGTTGATCATTACAAGCAAGCCTATGATATAGCCTTAAAGAAGGCTGACAGCAGGAAAGATGAGTTTGTTAAACTTGAAGAAAAACCGGCTGAGCAGGTTCGTGAATATTTTGTCCCAAAGATGAATGAACCGAACTGGAAAAGAATTATTGTTAAGTCAAAGCTGCCGGAAAACCTTAGATATCTGAACGAATTGGTAAAAAATATGTGGTGGACATGGGATGATGATGCCCAGAGCCTGTTTGAGCAGATAGATTCTGAATTGTGGCACGACTGTGAACAGAATCCTGAGATTCTTTTTGAACAGGTTGATTATAATAAATTAAAAAAGCTGAGTAATAACAATGAATACTTGCTGAAACTGGAGAATGTGTACAAGAGGTTTCAGGATTATTTGTCAGAGACCGGTGAAAATAAAGTACCCGGAATAGCATATTTCAGTATGGAATATGGAATCCATGATTCATTGAAAATTTATTCGGGAGGACTGGGGATACTCGCAGGAGACTACCTGAAAGAAGCAAGCGACCTAAATATTGCAATGGTTGGGGTCGGATTATTATACAGGTATGGTTATTTTACACAAATTATCACTACAAAAGGAGAGCAACAAACTAAGGATGACTACCAGCATTTTTCAAAGCTGCCGGTTTTTCCTGAACGTGACGGGAATGGAGATTTTGCCAAGGTTAAAATAATTATGCCGGGACGGCCCTTATATGCACGGATATGGAAATTATGTATAGGCAGGATAAAATTGTATCTGCTCGATACTGACTTTGAAGATAATATTGCTGAAGACAGGAATATTACCAGCCATCTGTATGGCGGCAACAACGAGGACCGTTTAAAGCAGGAATTATTGCTGGGAATAGGGGGCATCAGGGCTCTTGATGCCTTAGGCATATCACCGGTATTATTCCATAGTAATGAAGGCCATAGTGCTTTCATAGGACTTGAGAGGATGAGAAAACTTATCCAGGATGAGAAGCTTAATTTTAATGAAGCTATGGATATTGTCAGGGCATCAACATTGTTCACAACGCATACTCCTGTGCCTGCTGGACATGATGAGTTTCATGAGGACCTGCTGAGAAAATATATAGGGCATTATCCTGAAAGGCTGAATATTTCCTGGGATGAACTTATGGCACTTGGAAGGACCAATCCGAACAACTGGAACGAAAAATTTAATATGAGCCACCTGGCAGCACATCTTGCTGCAGAAGTAAATGGTGTGAGCATGTTGCACGGCTCCGTGACAAGAGAAATGTTTGCTAAGCTCTGGCCCGGCTATCTCCCGGAAGAATTGCATATAGGTTATGTTACAAATGGCGTTCATTATCCGACATGGACAGCCCCCGAATGGAAGGCGGTTTATAATGATAATTTTGAAGAAGACTTTCTAAATGCTCATAATGGCAGTAATGTATGGAAAAAGATTTATGATGTGCCGGATAAACTGATTTGGGAAACTAAAAGCAAGCTCAGGTCAGCACTTATTAACAATATTAAGGAACGGTTCAAGGAAAACTGGATAAAACGTCATGAGGATCCAAAACAGATAATGGAGATTAATAATACATTGTCAGATAAGGTACTGACAGTATGTTTTGCCAGAAGATTTGCAACCTACAAGAGAGCACATCTGCTATTTGAAAGCCCTGAAAGACTAGCCAGGCTGGTTAATAACCCGCAGATGCCGGTACAGTTTATTTTTGCAGGTAAAGCCCACCCAAATGATAAGCAGGGACAGGATCTGATAAAGATGATCGTTGAGATATCGAAAAAACCGGAATTCTTAGGTAAAATACTT
>CAZBUF010000424.1:0-4360 GCA_964495025.1 uncultured Bacteroidales bacterium
AATAAGGGAACATTTTGGTGAGAATGTTGATGTTTTCTTTGTACTTACCGGAACTGCTGCCAACGTACTTGGCCTGACCCGGATCACTGATACATATAATTCTGTTATATGTGCCGAAACTGCTCATATTAATGTTGATGAATGCGGAGCTGTTGAAAATTACAGTGGCTGCAAATTGTTGCCGGTACAAACAGATGATGGTAAACTAACTGTTGAAAATACAGTAAAATATATTACCGGTTTTGGATTCGAGCATGCATCGCAACCGAAAGTAATATCAATAAGTCAGCCCACGGAGTCAGGAACAGTGTATTCCATTGATGAAACGGCTAAACTTGCCTGTTTCGCGCATGAACATGATATGTTACTGCATATGGACGGGGCAAGATTATCCAATGCTGTTGTTAGCCTGGGGGCAAATTTTAAAGATATAACAACAAATGCAGGAGTGGATATTTTATCGTTCGGCGGAACAAAGAACGGGATGTTGTTTGGCGAATCGGTAATAATTATCAATAACAGCCTTACTAAAAACTTTAAATATATAAGAAAACAGGGTATGCAGCTGGCTTCCAAAATGAGGTTTGTTGCCGTTCAGTTCGAACGGTACCTGACTGATGATCTGTGGAGGAAAAATGCTGAGCATGCAAATAAAATGGCAAACCTGTTATGCAGCGAATTATCCGGACTGCCAGGTGTGAAGATCGTTCACAAGGTGGAATCAAACGGTGTATTTGCAATAATACCGCCTAAACACATCGGAGCATTACAGAAGGAATATTTCTTCTATGTATGGGATGAGGAGAAATCTGTTGTTCGCCTGATGACATCTTTTGATACAACCGAAGAAGATATTTATGATTTTGCCAGGTTACTAAAAAATATCGTTACCTGAAATTTGGACCATAATATTTTCAATAATGGTGCTATTTTATAACTAATCATTTAATAACAGTGAACAATCGCCATAACTTAAGAACCTGAAATTATTTTTAAGGGCATAATTATATATATCTTTCCATGAGTCACCTGCAAATGCAGCAATCAGCATGAGAAGCGTGCTTTTTGGCAAGTGAAAATTAGTGATCATTCCATTTGTCAATCTGAATCTATAACCGGGAATGATCATTATCTGTGTCTCTGCAAAAAGCTGATCCATATTGTGTTTATTCATATAATCTGACAAATACTCCAAAGATATTCCTGTATCAATATCCTGCTGTAAATCATATGCCTCCCATTGATCCAGTCTGATAACCCCTCTGTCATGTTCAGTGGTCATTAATTTCACTCCCAGCCAGTACAGACTTTCAAGTGTTCTTACTGTAGTGGTGCCAACTGCAATGATTTTATGATAATTATCAATAAGGTACCTGACCATATCCCTGCTGACAATAAACTGCTCCGTATGCATTTCATGGTTATATGCATCTTTTTCTTTTACCGGCTGAAATGTGCCTGCCCCGACATGCAGTGTAACCTCAAGGAGCCTGATATTCTTTTTTTTCAGTTCGTTGAACACATTTTCCGTTAAATGCAGTCCCGCTGTTGGTGCAGCAACTGATCCGTCATATTTTGAATATACGGTCTGGTACCTTTCCATATCCAGTTTAACAGCTTTACGTTTTATATAGGGAGGGAGAGGAGTGGTGCCATTAATATCAAGGATATCGGCAAAGCTCTGTTCATCACAGTTCCACGAAAATCTGATATTTACCTTGCTTCCATCCTGTGATTTTTTTTCTGCTGTTAATGTATAACCGGTGCCGTTATAAAGGAAACTCTTTTCAATAGCTGAAGCTTTCCATTTCTTAAGATTACCGATCATACAATTCCAGGTGCAGGAGCCGGTTTTTTGAAATGCCAGCTCATAGTCAGCAGGCTCAACGGGAATGATACATAGTATTTCAATATTTGCCCCTGTCTTTTTCTTAAAGCCCAGCCTGGCTTTTACTACTTTCGTGTTATTAATGACAACGACCTTATCCGGATCAATATATTCCGGCAGGTTACGGAAGGTATCATGCTTGATAGGCCTGCCTTTGGTATAAACGAGCATTTTGGAGCTGTCGCGCTCAGCCATGGGAAACCCGGCAATCTTCTCCTCAGGAAGATCATAATCATAGTCATTAACTGATATTTTATCTTTTGTGTTCAATTACCTTAATAATAACGGGTAAAAATAACTAATTTTACATAATGGAAATTCCGTAATTCTGCGATTCTGCAATTCCGCAATTCCGGATTTTGTTTTAAATAGTATGAACCTAGTAAATAAGCCAAAAGAGTGAAAATTAAAGTAGGGGATAAAGTTAAGTTTTTAAATGATACAGGAGGGGGTGTTGTATCGGGGATCATTGACAGCAGAATGGTTAATGTCAGAATAGAAGAAGGTTTTGAAGTACCGTCACTTATATCAGAACTGGTGGTTGATACGGACGATAGCCAGTTGATTGAAAAACAAGATGTTACTTTCCGGGCACGGGAAAAATCACCTGAACCGGATACGGAGGCAGTTGAAGCCGGTGAAGATGATATTGATTCGCAGGACCTGCCGGCAGGGGCTTTGAGGAAAATCTACCTCGGACTTGTGCCAGCGGGTGATTCAGTGAGTGATAACAGTAATATAAATACATACCTGATTAACGATTGCGATTTTTATATATTTTATATGGCCGGCTACCAGGAGAAAGATTCATTTTATTATCTGAAATCAGGGATGCTTGAGGCAAATACCAAAGAGTTCATCAGGACTTTCAGCCAGACTGAGATAAGTAAAATAAGGAAGTTCCATTTCCAGGTATTATTCATAAGTAAAGGCATGTATTTTCCACAGCATCCGGTTGATGAACATGTCAGCGTTTCCAGTACGGGACTGTATAAAGAAAGCAGTTATAAGGAGAATGATTTTTTTGATGAAAAGGCCGTAATATTAACAGTTGTCAGTGATAATAGTGCAGACGAAACAGAAAAGAATGCGGGCAGTGAGCTCTTTCAGCAGATCATTGATAAAAACAAAAAAGAGGATAGCCGAATAAAGAAGCAGGAAAAAAAAGGAAGAACTGATATTGAGGAGGTTGATCTGCATATTCATGAGATCACGGATGATTATTCGAACCTGTCAGACGGTGAGAAACTGAATATCCAGTTAAACAGGTTTTATTCTGTAATTGACGGTGCTATTGGTGATAAGAACAGGAAGATCGTATTTATTCATGGTGTTGGCAACGGCAAGTTAAAATATGAAATAAGAAATGCTCTTGACACCAAATATCCTGATCTGGACTACCAGGATGCCTCGTTCAGGGATTATGGATTCGGAGCAACGCTTGTTACTATAAGAGGGAACAACCTCCTTTAAGAGGGGACAGCCTCCTGAGATTGTTTCTCCCGCCGAACTTGTCCCGTCTTAGACGGGAAGCGGGCTCGCAATAATGCAGAACCAGCAACCGCAACCCGCAACGAGTAACAAACAGCGAACAACAGTTCAGCAATAGAGCAATAGAACAATAGAGCAATTTAACAATAGAACAATTTTATATTTGCGGTATTGTTATTAATTTTGTACTGTGTTAAGTTTATAATATTCAGATAACTAAAGATTAAAGCAGTAAATCGTTCTATCGCTCTTTCCCGGTAATACCGGGAGGGGGAGGAAAGTCCGGACAACACAGGGCGCCATACTTCCGAAAGGGAAGATGTCTGTGAGGGCATGGCCGCGGAGAAGAAAATAACCGCCCCGCCTTGTGCGGGGTAAGGGTGAGAAGGTGAGGTAAGAGCTCACCAGTGCTGACGGCGACATTAGCACTGTCCGCCTTATGGGTTGCAAGATCAAATATATTCCGGTTTTCTCCGGTTTCCGGAGGATACAGAGCGGCCCGCGCTGATTTTCATTATGAGAAACCGGGAGGGGTAGATCGCTAGAGCCACGGAGTGATCCGGGGCCCAGATAAATGATAGAAATCCTCTTTAGAGAGAATACAGAATCCGGCTTACAGGTTTACTGCTTTTTTTAAATTACGTGGACAAGTATATGCAGATTAATGAGACAGTTGCTGCTGAATAATATTATCAGACTTTGAACCTTAAATTCCATCCATTGATCCAATAATATCGGACACCGTATTTAGTTGTTTATTATAAAATATAATATAATATAATTCTAAATAATTCCCGGATATCTATACATAACATTTATAAAATTTGTATATTTAGTATTACCAATTAAAAACTATTTAACTATGAAAAAATCTATTCTTATTGTCTTTTATTTGCAGGTGTGCTTTTTTTATCAGCAGCATTTGCATATGGGCAGAAACCTGTATTATATATCGGGGCAGGAGCAACACAAGCTGAATTT
>CAZBUF010000425.1:0-12796 GCA_964495025.1 uncultured Bacteroidales bacterium
GATTGGCACGTACACCATTCACAATAACCAATGGTTGTGTACCATTGACCGAGGAAATTCCACGGATCTGGATATTTACAGTGCCTCCCGGCATCCCTGTGTTTGATGTTACGCTCACGCCAGCTGCCCTTCCCTGCAAAGCCTGGTCAACACCTATAGAAGGAATTTCAGAAAGTTTTTCCCCGGAAACCGAAGCAACAGCTCCTGTAAGGTCACTTTTTTTCTGTACACCATATCCTATTACCACAACTTCTTCAAGCTGCTGTAGATCAGGAATAAGGGCGACATTAATAACTGTTTGTCCGGCGATTGAAACAGCTTCCGTAAGATATCCTATAAATGATATCTGCAAATCGCCCGAAAGATGTTCACCAGGTACTTCAATAATAAAATTCCCCTCAACATCTGTAACTGTCCCGATTGTAGTACCTTTAATGATTATGTTAACACCCGGCAATTCTTCACCATCAACTGTTGTAACTTTGCCGGTAATTGTATTTTCCTGCATAAGTTCACCAGTTGAATTCTCCGTAGCAACCAGATTAGTAAAGAAACTACCTGATAACATAATCAAAAAAACAACCATCATTGTTTTTCGTCTTGTTTTCCATAGAATTCTTTTCATGTATTAAAGGTTTAGTTGTTAAGTAAATAATTTCTATCTGTATTATTTAATATTATTATAGACCGGATCGTGACCAGCATATTCAAACCAGGAAAAATCCGCAAAATTTTCCGAGTCCTTCCCGTTTGAACTTGCATACATACCCAGAGTGGTTCCAACAAAGCCATGTGCAACCTCAGTACTCAGGTATTTTCCGTCAGCACCTTCAAATAATGTTGTCCATTCTCCACGAACAACAGAATAAAAGAATGAATATTTATCGCCTGAAATCTCAATTTTCAGGTATAACTCTTTATTTGTTTCACTGTTTTCAAGAATTTTTCCGGCCATTATTTCAGTACGGTTTTCTTTAAAACCGTTAATATGCGTACTCTGGACGTTTTTCCCTTTTATCAAATGAATCACAGCTCTATTTTTCTTAAAAGTTTTGCCAATATAGTAAAAATTTGTTTCATTATGAAAGGCAATTAAGCCTGAATTTTCATTTTCTGATTCCGGGTTAAAGGAAATTGCAGTTGAAACGTCACAAAAAGAGTGCTGTTGGCGGCGTCCGACGTATGATGGATTGTTTTTCCCCCAGATCACTTCAGGCCTTAAATAAATTCTTAATTTACCCTGAGATTCCGCGAGACTATACCATTTTTCCCTTAATGTGCGGATAAAGATCCAGGAAAAATCAAGTTCTTCCTCATCAAATTCGTCTCTGACTTTAAAATTACCATTTAATATTTTATCATCAAACGTGAAAGTTTTTAATTCCGGACCGTGATAAGAATATTGCACCGTTTCGAAACCGGGATTAATAACGGGCCAGTCATCTGTCGTCCATTTTACAGGGGCAAGGAATGTCTCCCTTCCCGTGTTGAAATAATTGCTGTCATATGGACTGCAGCCAAGAAAGACTGCCCACCATGAACTATCCCCGGCCTGAACCATATCTGCGTGCCCCGTGCATGTTACAGGGAATGGCCTGGATATATCAAGATGGCGCTGTGTAAGGATAGGATTCTTGTCATAGCTTATATATGGGCCTTTAACATCCCCTGAACGGAATACAACCTCCGAATGGTTGATCCCGGTACCTCCCTCAGCAGCTATAAGATAATAGTATCCGTTTTCTTTGAAAATATGTGGCGCTTCGATCCATATGGTTTTTTTCCTTATGTCAGTGCCCCCGTTGATCAGCAAATGCTGCTTACCGATAGTTTTTTTTGCACAGGCATCAAATTCTAACATCCATATTGCCCTGTGGCCTTCATACAATGATTTTCCTTCCGGCGGCTCACTGTTAAAAACGATATAGGATCTACCATTGTCATCAAAAAAAAGTGAGGGGTCAATTCCTTCTATTTCAGGAAACCATATCGGATCTGACCAGGGGCCTTCGGGTTTGTCAGATGTAACAATGAAATTTTCGCCGCCGTCAACCAGTGTGGAAACAACATAAAATGTGCCGTCATGATAACTGATTGCAGAAGCAAAGATACCTCTTGAGATACCAAGTCCATCAAGGTCAAGCTGCTCAGGCCTGTCAAGTACATGCCCTATCTGTCTCCAGTTGATAAGATCCCTGCTGTGAAAAACAGGTATCCCGGGATAATATGCAAAAGTAGAAGTAACAATATAGAAGTCGTTTCCTGCCTTGCAGATACTGGGATCAGGATAAAAACCGGGAAGTATAGGGTTGAAGTAAGTCCTGTCAGGCACAATATCCCCGGATTTTTTATTTTTAATTGAGAAATATATTATGATACATGATGATGCGACTATCAGCAGAGTATATATGGTATTTCTTAGTTTATGATTCATGTTATAAATATGAGTTAATTTTTATTTTGAAATAATCATGGCTTGCTTTGTTAGTTATTTCTCAGTTTTTAGTTATTTTCTTTGTATTTACATTACCGCTGTTATCAATAAATCTCACTATATAAATACTTTTTTCCATGCGCGATGTATTTATCTCAAGTTCATTATGGCCTGATACGTTGTAGGTATCCATTAATTGTCCCATGGTATTGAATATTTCAATTTTATCTATCTCCCTGAGGTTTGAAAAGTGCAGATTATCGTTAAAAGGATTTGGATATATTGTAATACTATATGAATCATTCTGATGATCATCTGATGATGTAGTAAGACTGTTGAGTACGTATTTAGGTCCGAACTGCCCCAGCAAATAACCTTCAGCAGATTTATAGATGCCCGGCTCATAGAAGATAAAAACCAGGTCACCACCAATAATAACTTTATCTGCAAGTTCAAATACAATTGTATAATTGTCACCTTCCTTGAAATAGGCCGTGTCGATATTACAGCCGGTACTATTAACGCTGATTGAAAAATTGTCAACCGGGATATCCTCCTCCATTTCTTCGGTAAAGGTAAGTTCAACGGCAGTTCCTTCATTATTTGTTATTGCCATTGAATAACCGGGGATCTTATTTATGATATATTCAGGTCCGAAATCTTTCATTCTTCCACTATCTGCAGACATAACATTACCCCAGCAGTAAATTACTGCTCCAATCTGCCTGTGGACTATCGGGTACTTAAGTGTCAATACTATAGTCTTCATATCACCTTCTTTCATCCTTATGTCAGTAACCTGGTTATTTGCCATGCTGTATACATGGAAGAAATCCTTTTCCAGTGTAGTGGAGTCTATATCCTTATCAAATGTAATTTCCGCTTCAGTGCCGTCATAACTTAACCCGACTTCTGTTAATTCAGGGGGAACGGGCAGACCTTCCACCATTGATAAAGTAAATGCCGAATCTTCAAAGGCTTTATACGCAGGAATATAGAAAATTCTTGAAGTATCATTCACGGTGGCAATAACTTCATAATCACCATAAAATCCCTTGAATGTGAGAATGCCTTCAGTGTCAGTTGTGTCTGATATTTCAGTTGTCCATTGCTCGTGAAGCAGGTGGTATAATGAATCGGCGGCAATTTTCGGAATTTTATTTTCAGATATTATGCCTGCTCCTGCATTATAGGACCAGCTGTCACAAAAATCCCATTGTATTATACTTTCAACTGCAGGATGTGAAAATGCTATGCGGTACATCTTAAGATATTCATTGGCCTGTTGCTGCTCTGACAGATCGAAATTATCGACCTTCATATCAAATTCTGTTATTTTAACGGGCAGGCCGTATTTTGCCATGGTATCGATTCTTGCTTTTACCTGTGCCACGTTGATATTACCTTCCATATGGCCCTGCAACCCAATTCCGTCTATCGGGGCTCCATTGTCTAACATCTCATCAATAACTGCTTTATAGTCCGGCATTGAACCCCATACCATGATGTTGTATTCGTTGACATATAAAGCTGCACTGCTGTCTGCTTCCCTTGCCCATTTGAAGGAATTCCAGTGTATCGAATCACCTACCTTATCTGACAGCCAGGTTGTATTAGCCGGTTCATTCATCACATCATATTCATTAATAATACCTTTATAATGCGCCACGTCCCTTTTTATCCTTGTTTTGCAGGCATTATACACTTCCTCAGCTGTAAGCGCAGGATCAAGTGTCCATGATGGCATTTGCCAGTCTTCGGGCCCTCCCCAGAGAAGTGTATGAGCACGAAAATCCCATCCTGCCTTTTCAGACCATTTGATAATAGTATCTGTAAGATCATAAGATATTACGCCCTCGGAAGGTTCCATATTATGCCATTTAAACCTTCCGAAAACTCCGTAATTATAATATTTTGTAGCTGTTGCCTGTGCCCACATAAAATCAGGTGTCACACCCGGCATAGGCATAGTTACACCAAACTGGAATTCGTGCTTCTTCAGCCTGACATATATCGTATCAGTTACCGGATTACTTTCGCGATCAAGTATTTTTACAGAGAAATTACCTTTACGTAAAGTATCTATACGTTCATTTGCCTGATCATACCATGAACCCTGTGTGTATGCCTTAAGAGAAAACATACCTGCCAATAAAACAATGTAAATATATTTTTTCATAGCTTCTAATTCTTTATGAATTTGTAAGTCCATATACTACCGTCAGTATTGTATAACTGCAGGAAGTATATGCCGGTTTTTATATCTCCGACATTGATAAAACCATCTTTAATATCTACTCTTTGTACTTCTGTTCCCATAATATCAATTATACAAGCTGAGATGCAACAGGACAAATCAATATTTCTAATTACTATATTGTCATATGCCGGATTCGGATAAACATAAATTTTATCTTTCAGAGATTCATTAATATCAGTAACAGCTGAAGAATTATTTATATCTACGGAAAAAGCATCAATTTCCTGGCCCGTTTTTGTTGCGATAGTACCGGGATAATAATTAAGTGTGACAACATCACTCTTTCTGATAGTATCATTAAGCTGCAGCTGGAATCTATCATGGCTCTGGTCATTATAATAATTAACTGAATTAACCTTAATTAGCTTTTGTAAGTTTATATCCACCATAAAGGTGATTTGCGGTTCAGCAGAAGGATCGGACATTTCCTGTGCGAAGGTAAGGTTGATCTTTGTTCCGTCTGAGCTGACATTTGAAAGTAATACTGGTGATGAAATTACACTGAAATCGTCAAACCAGTATATATCCTGATCCAGAATATGCAGTGCCAGGGTTATATCATCTGCTGTTGTAACAGGAGATACCATATTAAGTGTATATTTGGTCCATTCCGTTGTCAAAGCAAGCCCCCTGTTAACTGCATACTCAGTGTAATCGGCAGTCGCTTTTCCGACTGTGTAATTTACTGTTGATCCGGCGGTATTTGCTTTTGCCCATATTGATATCTGATAGGATACGCCGGCCACTACTCCAAAGGAACCGTTCTTAATCTGTATCGACCATGGATCCGATCCTGTTTCTATTACATCAGCTTTCAGGCAATAGAACCCTTCGGCAGGATCTTCTGTTGATAACTCATAGTTCACAGTTGATCCACCTGATGCCAGCAAGTCCCATACAGTGCCAGTTCCTTCTTCAAATCCTCCGTTCAATGCCAGGTTATCCTGCCCGGATATGAATCCCGGAATTAAACAGGCAAAGGTTATAAGAAGGTTTTTAACGCGTATTGATTTGATTTTTTGCATTTCCATTTTATAACTGTATTAATCGTAAATCATAAGTTCTGACAATACAAATATAGCTTGTATACAATTAATATAAAAACAATGAATGGCCGTAAGAAAAAAAAGGAGTGTATTAAAAAAAGGATAAAAAAGGGGATAAAAAAGGGACTGCGCCCTATGGCAGGGCCAGTCCCTTTATATTAAATTTAAAGAAATTCAGAATTCAAGGTTTATTCTATATCTTAGTCTTATAATTATGTTTAAAGGATCCTTAATATCTTCATTAAGAAGACCGGATACAGTCACATAATAAACATCCTCATTAAAATACTGTGTTACATTCTCATTTTGCAGATCCATGGAAATAGTATTTGCCCCCTTAGGAACTTCGGAAACTTTGGCGATAATCATTCCGGGTACATTACTGGTGCTGATATTAAGGTTTACAGTTTTAAACGCATTAAAATTCGTTCCCGGTTCACCGGTTCCGGCGATCCCTGCTTCGGCCTCAATAAGGTCTATTGATTTTATTGAGGAATTACTGGTATTTGTTCTGCTGATAATACTGTCAACGTGCGATGACAGTATATCCTCACTGAATGTATACTGACCTGCCAGTGTTGGGGGAACGGTAAGTACTACTTCGGAATATTCAGAAAGTATGCTTAATCCCGAATCATCAAAAAGGCCGTCACAACCGTTAAAAATTCCGGCCGCAATTATAACGCTTAATACCCATGTTAGTTTTTGTGCTTTCATAATCTGTATCATTTTAATTTAATAACAAAATTTCAGCTTTAAAGTTTAGCCGGCCGGGATTAATTCATGTAATGAGATACCTGCGCTTTTTTTGGCGTCTGCTTAATCTGCAATATGTATTTTTACGGGAGTTTTATAATATAGTTAATGTGTTAATCAAATAACCTGATGCATTTGTCAACATATATCCGGCATTTGGTTAAAGGATGAGCAGCATCACCGCAGATAGTAAATGCATTGTAAGGGAAGGTATTTATTGTTGATGTTCGGCCTTTAATAAATCATTTACAGTTTTAACCGGACTAAAGGTCGAAAGAGGTACTTCTACAAAGATCGTATTCCAGTCAGACATGGCACCGTTCCATAGTCCGGGCAGCTCAAGTGCCTTTAATGGTTTGCCATCCTTTGATTTTTTTGAGATTATTCCTGAATCATGGTCAATGTATTTAGTGAGATTAAACTTTTTTCCTTTATGATCTTTAATTCCACATACTATATCAACGGGATTGAAGTGTGTTGAACTGTTTAATATCGCATTCTGCTCAATATCTTTCCTGTTTATCTGCGCAATTTCAATGATTTGTAATGTTGAATAACCATCCGGATTCTTGATCCAGAAAGGGCCGCCTCCTGATTCACCCTGATTTTTAACCATTCCGCAAACCCTTATTGGCCGGTTCAGAATACGAAAAAGGTATTTTTTAATATCATCCGGTTCTGAATCCATAATCTTCCTGCCCGGCAGAAAACTCAATTCATTTATTATAAAATTCTTTATCTCCGACAATAATGACTCCTTTATTTCTGAAGCTGATGCCAGAAGCTTAAGGTAACCGAATATTTTTTCCTGGTACTCCAGTAATACTCCCGCCAGCACCTCCTTGTAGATTCGTGTTTTATCTTTCATCCTGTCAGGCAGAACATTATCAATGTTTTTAATAAAAACAATATCAGCATCCAGTTCATCCAGATTTTCAATTAAGGCTCCATGGCCTCCCGGCCTGAATAATAAGGCCCCATCCGCGGTTCTGAAAGGCTTGTTGTTTAAATCAACTGCAATTGTGTCTGTTGAAGGTTTCTGGATTGAATATGAGATATCAAATTTCACTCCATATTCCGATTCATATTTTTCTTTGACTTTACCTGTCAGTTGTTTAAAAAGAACAACATGCTCAGGTGAAACTGTAAAATGAATTTTTACAGTTCCATCCCCGTTTTTTGCATACCGGGCACCTTCAACCATATGTTCTTCAATAGCTGTACGGCTTATGCCATTATATTTGTGGAACTTTAATAAACCCTTGGGAAGATTTCCGTAATTAAGATGCTGTGGACTTAATAAGGCATCCAGAATAATATCAAATTTATTATTGTCCAGGAGCTGATCAATATCTTCATTCCTGCCGGACAATATTTTTTTCAGGTCATCATAAAAAGCAAATTTATGAATATTGTCAAAAAATATTCGTACAGGCTTATATGCATCACTTTTTAATATCTTACAGTTAAAATCAATTTTTGAACACGTTGATTCAAATTCAAAAAGAGCTTTGAACATCCTGGAAGCAGCTCCGGAAGCAGGCACAAATTTAAGTTTAACCATATTCCCCGCAGATTTATAAATTCCGGAATAATATTTCAGTAATTCTCCATTTAAAGCCTTTATACCGTCATTTAGCCGCGTTGCTCTTATTAACCTGATATGGGGAAAACCTTTTTTAAAGGAATTGATCTGTTCAATAGCCTGTTCTTTATCAATTCCTTTTTCTTTCAGTTGTATAATATCTTCATTGTTGAACATAAGATATTAATATTTATTTTCTGATATGAATGTTGAGAACGATTATTTATGTAAAATTAAATTTCGCAGAGCTAATTTGCAATGCCAGGGCTCAAAATATTTGTTCTAATTATCCTGTAACAGTTATAACAAGATCTCTCGGGCCTCCGGAATTTCTGAATTCACAAAAATAAATCCCCTGCCAAATACCTAAATTAAGTCTGTGATTGGTAATCGGTATTGTTAATGACTGGCCAAAAACAGAAGATTTTATGTGTGACGACATGTCATCCGGCCCTTCAAGTGTGTGTGTGTAAATCATATTGTTATCAGGGGCCAGTTTGTCAGTGAATGACCGGAAATCAGCTCTTACTGACGGATCCGCATTTTCATTCAGGGCAAGTGCTGCTGTTGTGTGCTTTACCAATATGTTAAGCAACCCTTTTTCCGGCAGCTCATCCAGGTTATTTTCAATTATCTTTGTTATTAAATGAAACCCCCTGCTTAAACCGCCTAATCTTATTTCTTTTTGAAATATCATAATTTATTTTTATTTATGTGAGAACGATCTCAGTTGGTGTTTATCCCGATACTAATCGGTATTGCAGAGTTCATACAACAATTGAGAATAAATGTTAAACATATGAAACGTCCATGATAAAATAATCATTAATATCTCAAAAGTAAATGATTATTTTAAAATGGTAAGTTACATGTGATCAAATAATTAAATAAAATATAAACACATGAAAATTAGCATAAATTAGTGTATTATAACAGTAAAAACATAAAAATATACTGATATCATTTTTTATTGGATTTCCAAGTTTATTATTTTGACTATTTTTGGGACTTTGATACTAAAAAATTCATTATTCAGTATAACGTGAACATAAGCATATCATTAATGAGAAAAATTATCCTTTTCTTTTTCATTAATCTCTTATTTATTGCATTTGTATATCCGCAGGATAAGCAGCTTGTTCAGTTAACGGGAAGAATTACAGATGAGATATTTCAGCCGTTGCCGTTTGCTCACATTTTGATAATGAACAATTTCAGGGGGACAATATCTGATAGTGATGGCAAATTTTCAATAGTGACAGAGGTAAACGATACGATCCTGTTTTCAACAGTTGGATATAAGAGAAAAATCATTGTAATTCCCGATACGCTTCCCAAACCTTTTCTTATAATTGACCTCAGACTGAAGCAGGATACAATACTTATTGCTGAGGTTGAGATTTATCCGTGGAAATCGTATGAAGAATTCAAAGAAGCTTTCTTAAATCTTAAATTACCTGATGATGATAATGAAAGGGCCAGGCGGAACATTGCACTGATCAAAACACAGATCATTCTGGACAATTCACCAAATGCCAGGGAAAATTTTAATCATGTGATGGAGCAGCAATACAGGGAGACTTTCAACAAGTGGATGAGCCCCACCTATCAGGTATTAAATCCCTTTGCATGGGCAAAGTTCTTTGAAGCACTTAAAAGAGGAGATTTTAAAAGAGATTAACAGTATTTACAGAAACAATAAAAATTCTTGATTGTCACAATTTATCGGATATATTAAAGTTATAACACACAACGATATTTTATAAAGGATGAGGTTATTAAGAGGAGTTATATTTTTTTTTCTGATTCTTCAAAATATTAATTATGGTTATTGCCAGGAAGATGCAACAATAAAAGGAAAAATTACCGATGGCAGCAGTCTTCCGGTTATAGGAGCTACAATTGTTGATGAAGGAAGAAAAATTGGCACAATAACAAATGAGAATGGGTATTTTGAGCTTTCTGTCCCTTCGGATCGGGATATCATTATCACGATCTCCTTTATAGGTTTTGAAAAAATTACTGTTCCTGTCAGGCTGGCGTCGGGCGAGGTACATGAAATAATCAGGCAGCTTGTACCTAAAAGTGAAGATATTGAAGAAGTACTTATTAAGAGTGAATTTGACAGGGTGGGCACTCTAGAGAGAATTAATATTAAGGTTATTGATTATTTACCCACAACAACGGGAGGGATTGAGACCTTACTTACAACCATGGGTGCATCAATAAGAAGCGAGTTTAGTTCTCAGTATTCGGTAAGGGGCGGCAATTTTGATGAAAACCTGGTATATGTAAATGATATTGAGGTATACAGGCCGTTATTGGTGAAAGCGGGCCAGCAGGAAGGTTTAAGTTTTGTAAACTCCAGTCTTGTGTCATCGATCCGGTTTTCAGCAGGTGGTTTTGATGCTCAATACGGTGATAAAATGTCATCGGTCCTTGATATTAAATATAAGAGGCCCGGCAGTTTTGGGGGTAGTGTCTCAGCCAGTTTCCTGGGCGGCTCAGCTCATCTTGAGGGTGCCACTAAAGATAAGAGATTTACCTGGATTTCAGGGTTGCGGTATAAATCCAATCAGTATCTTCTTCGAAATATGCAGACCAGGGGCGACTATAAGCCCTCTTTTCTGGATTTCCAGTCATATATGACCATTGATATCACTAAATCACTGGAAATAGGAATACTGGGCAACATAGCAAGTAATAGATACAATGTCATACCTGAAACCAGAGAAACAGCTTTCGGCACATACCAGCAGACCTTTAAATTCATTATCTATTATGACGGGCAGGAGAAGGATAATTTTGAAACATACACTGGGGCATTATCACTTGATTATCATCCTGTAAAAAATCTGTCTCTCAAGCTTATAGGCTCATTATTTAACACATATGAGTCAGTGACATACGATATTCAGGGTCAGTACCTGATAAACCTGCTGGATAATGTTGTTGAATCAGAGACTTATGGCGATAGCCTGTTAAACATGGGAATAGGAACATACCTGCAGCATGCAAGAAACTATCTTGATGCATATGTCTATTCAATATCTCATAAAGGAACATGGTATTCTGATAATAATAATTTCAAGTGGGGCTTTAAGTACCAGATCGAAGATATAGATGATAAAATAAGGGAGTGGGATATGATTGATTCAGTTGGCTATTCGATCCCTTATTCTGCCTCGGAGGTTCTTATGACAAGAACTACACGGTCACGAAATAAGTTATATTCTGAAAGGATCACTTCTTTTCTGCAAAATACATTTCATTTCCGTTCAGGTAGTTCCGATTTATATTTAACCACCGGGATCAGAGCAAATTACTGGACTTTTAATGACCAGCTTGTTATCAGCCCCAGAGCGATCCTTCAACTGGATCCAAACTGGACCAGGGATATACAATTTCATTTTGCAGCCGGCTATTATTATCAGCCTCCCTTTTACAAGGAACTCAGGGACCCTGAAGGTAATATCTATGATGATATAAAAGCACAAAAATCAATACATTACCTGGTTGGCAGTGATTTAAGTTTTAATGCATGGGACAGGCCTTTTATTTTTTCAGCTGAACTATATTACAAATATTTGTTTAATCTGGTACCCTACAAGATAGATGATGTTGATATACAGTACCTGCCTCAGTATTTTGCCCGGGGGTATGCTGCCGGTATCGATATTAAAATAAACGGCGAGTTTGTGAAAGATGCCGAATCGTGGGCAACACTCTCCATAATGCAAACTAAAGAAGATATTTACAAAGACTATTACATTAATCCTGACAAGACCGTGGTTTTTCCGGGATACTATGACAGGCCGACCAATCAGTTTGTCAGTTTCGGATTGTTTTTCCAGGATTATTTTCCTTATAGTCCGGATTATAAGGTCAATTTAAGTTTTTTCTATGGCAGCAGGCTTCCATATGGATCGGTTGACTACGACAAGCCTCATGAGGTATATAGTATGAGGGCATATAAGAGGGTTGATATAGGATTATCAAAGTCTTTGTTAAGAGCTAACAGGGTTGTTGATGACACAAACATTTTCAGTAATTTCAAAAGTATATGGCTGAATATTGAAATATTTAACCTGCTGGGTATAGAAAATCAAATATCATATCAGTGGATCAGAACTGTTAAAAATCAGTTTGGGATGCCAAATTTATTTGCAGTACCAAATTTTCTGACGGGAAGAACATTTAATATCAGGATTAGTGCAAAGTTTTAAATTATTTACAGTATTACATCGGAATTCCATGGCCCTTTTACTGACACAATTCCTCCCATTTAATGAATATTTAATCCTGGTGGTGTAGTCTGAAATATTAAAAAAACTGCTATTTATCATATTTTTATTGTATAAAAATACAATATCTTTGTAAAAAAATACATAATTATAAACTACTCATCATAAAAACAGAAATTATGGCAACAAAGACAAGTCAGACTTACATGCAGCTGGAGGAAAAATATGGTGCACATAATTACCATCCTCTTCCGGTAGTACTTGCAAAAGGGCAGGGTGTATTTGTATGGGATGTTGAAGGCAGGAAGTATTACGATTTTTTATCTGCATATTCAGCAGTTAATCAGGGCCATAATCACCCGAGGATCATAGAAGCGCTTATTGAACAGTCAGGGAAACTTGCCCTGACATCAAGGGCATTTTATAATAATTGTCTTGGTGAATTTGAGGAGTATATAACAAAATATTTTG
>CAZBUF010000426.1:0-3449 GCA_964495025.1 uncultured Bacteroidales bacterium
CATTATGTGGAGAAGGTGTTCTGATTGAGCTGGTTCAGGCTCCCGCGGATATGATTAATTATTAATAAACGGTAGTAACACATCGGCAGGTAGCAACCGGCAATCATCAATAAAAAAAGGGTAAGCTACTTATATCGCACCGCTTCAACCGTCTACCCTTGCTTCCTTCCGGATCTGGGGGAGTTCAACAGGAGCTGGCCGTATAAGACTTACCCGGCAGTAAAATTATTAACTTTTATCGTTACTACAAAATAAAACTACCTATGATAATATTATTAATATGAAAAACATATATATTTGTTGCTCTAACCTAAAATTAATGTTATGGAAGAAACAAAAAACGATATTTTAAAACATTCGGCAACATACGGCGCTATTATAGGCTTTGCATTAATAATTTATTCAGTTTTGCTCTATATTCTTGATTTATCCCTTTCCAAATCTTTAGGCTATCTGAGTTTTCTGATAATCATAGGGGGATTATATATTGGCATTAAAAATTTCAGGGAAAATGAACCTGAGAAAGCCATTAGCTATGGCAGAGCTGTTGGTGTTGGTGTTTTAATTTGTGTTTTCCTGGGTTTTTTAGGTTCTGTTTTTGCTTACCTGCAATTCAGGTTTATTGATCCCGGGTTAGTTGATAAAATGATTGAAATCAGCGAAGAAAAATTACTTGAGAAAGGATTACCTGATGACATGGTTGAAATGCAGTTGAGTGCAATGAGTAAAATGTTTACACCCGGATTAATGGCTATATTGGGCTTTTTCTCATATTTATTCTGGGGAACAGTATTTTCCCTGATAATAGCTGCAATATTAAAAAAACAACCCCAGCCTCTTGAAGGTTAATGTAAGAATATAACCAGGGGAACATTCTTAATGGACATATCAGTTATAATACCATTGTTTAATGAATCAGAATCACTGCCTGAATTAATTGACTCAATTAAGGAGGTAATGGATAGTAATAATTTCAGTTTTGAAGCTGTAATGATTGATGACGGGAGTACTGATGATTCATGGAAAATAATTGAAAGCAGGGCAAAAAAGGATAAATTTATTAAGGGGATAAAATTCAGGCGGAATTATGGCAAAGCGGCGGCTTTGCACTGCGGTTTTAAAGTTGCAGAGGGGGATGTTGTAATAACTATGGATGCTGACTTACAGGACAGGCCTGAGGAAATTCCTGACCTTTATAAATTGATAAAGGAGGGGAACTATGATCTTGTATCGGGATGGAAAAAGAAGAGGCACGATCCCATTTCCAAGAGGATACCAAGTAAATTGTATAACTGGACAGCAAGAAAAGTAACAGGAATAAGCCTTCATGATTTTAATTGCGGACTAAAAGCATATAAGAAAAAAGTAGCAAAAAGTATTGAAGTATATGGTGAGATGCACCGTTATCTGCCTGTTATTGTACGAAAAGCAGGATTTGACAAAATAGGGGAAAAGATTGTACAACACCAGAAGAGGAAATACGGCGAAACAAAATACGGTGTTGAGAGGTATATGAATGGATTCCTTGCACTTATCACCCTTTCATTTATTTCAAAATTTGGCAAGAAACCTATGCATCTTTTCGGAACTCTCGGCTCATTGATGTTTCTCATTGGTTTCAGTATAGCATTTTACCTGGGAGCGGATAAATTAATCTCTGTTTACAGGCATATGAGAGCCCCCCTTGTAATAAGCAGTCCGTATTTCTATATTGCTTTAACTGCAATGATAATAGGAACACAACTGTTTCTTGCCGGATTTCTCGGGGAACTGATTTCCAGGTTCTCGGCTGATAGGAATACCTATCAGATAGAACAAGAGATATAACACGCCACGGCAATAGAACTAAAATATTATAAGTATGCGGTTTTCTGTGATCGTCCCTACATTTGGCCGTCCTGATGAGGTAAGAGAGCTTCTCTCAGGTTTCATTGATCAGGAATTTAGGGACTTTGAGATAATTATTGTTGACGGGAGTCATGATACATCACTGAAAATAGTTATTGACGACTTTATTGATAAAATAAACCTGAGGTATTTTTATGAGAAGGGACTGGGCATAAGCGATTCAAGGAACCTTGGGGCAGGGAAGGCAACGGGAGAGTTTCTTGTGTTTATGGACTCTGATTGCCTGGTATCACATAACTACTTCAAAAATGTTGATAATTTCCTTTCAGTGAACAAGGTCGATGGTTTTACCGGACCTGATAAGGCTCATTCATCGTTTTCACCGGTACAAAAAGCGATCAACTATGCAATGACTTCACACTATACAACAGGAGGTATCAGGGGGCAAAAAGTACATATCGGAAAGATCCATCTCAGAGGTTTTAATATGGGTATTTCAAAAGAAGCATTTACAAAAATCGAAGGTTTTAGAGGGTTAAAAGTTGCAGAGGATATCGACATTAGCATGAGGTTCAGGAATGCCGGTTATAAAGCCGCACTTATTACAAATGCTTATGTTTATCATAAGAGGAAGTCAGACTTCCGGAAGTTTTTCATACAGTTGTCACTTCATGGTAAAGCAAGGATTGATCTGTATAAAAGGCACAGGAATTCACTTAAACCCCTCTATTTTCTGCCTTCACTTTTTGTTCTTTATATTTTAGCTGGTATTTCTACTGCTTTTTACTGCAATTACTGCTTTACTTTTTTCCTGGCTACTATTTTATTATATACCGTTGTTCTGTTTACTGATGCTGCAGTGAGGAACAAAAGCCTGATTGTCGGTTTGCTTGGTACTTATGCCTCGGTTATTATGCTAATAGCATACGGGACAGGATTTATCAGGAATTTAATCAAACGGGTGATATTGGGAAGTGACCTGGAGAGTATAAGGCCTATGATAATAAAGGAATAGGATACAATAATTGATCATTTTACCCTGTTATCATAATTTGTTCCCATGGAGAAGTTTTCTCCTTTAATTTTTTTGTTGATCAGCTGTTTTATTGCGTGAAATATAATGATATGTATATCTTCAGTGATTTCCATATCATTTACCGGCGCATGGATCAAAATATCCGCGATATCTTTAATTTTGCCGCCTTTATAGCCGCTGAGTGCAATGATTGAAGAGCCCAGTTTTCTTGCATAGGTTAAGGCTTTGACAACATTAGCGGAATTTCCGCTGCCGGAAATGCCAATTACAACATCATCTTTCTTAAGATATGTCTTCAACTGCTCATAAAAAATATCCTCATATGTAAGATCATTTGAGATTGCTGTTATAGCAGGTATATTATCATTCAGGCATATTACCCTGAATCTTTTTTCAATACCGTAAGAGATACCTTTCATAAAATCTCCTGCAACATGCGATGCGGTGGAGGCACTTCCCCCATTGCCGAAAATAAAAATCGTATTGCCTTTTTCATAGCAATCCATTATCATATCTACAGCTGAATAAATACTGCCGGTATCAATTTTCAGGAGAGTTTCAGATA
>CAZBUF010000427.1:0-2651 GCA_964495025.1 uncultured Bacteroidales bacterium
TGGTTGATTATATCGAAGGATTAATATCGACCTTAAAAATTCCGGGATTAGGCACTTTTGGAATTAATACCGGGCACATTGAAAAATTAATAAGTGCCACAAGTCTGAAGAATAATCCTGTTATTCTTGATAAGGAGGATCTAAGAGATATTATAATGGCTGGAATCCAGGGAAATTAATGCTTAAATAAATTGTTCCCTGACATGATTTTTAACAAAATTTTTCTTTTCCGGGAATACAATGTTTGTTAGCTTTACATGATGTTTTTATATATTGAAATAACCATTTTTTAACATATGAAAAAACTTATTTTGTTCATGATCCCCGGCCTGATATTGTGCGGCTTTGTATCTGCTCAGATAGACGTTGGCATAATGGGCGGATTGAATATTAACCGGGCCAAAGCTGATGTTTTTATAAAACCGGAATATAATTATAAGCTTACAACCTTAAGTAACTTAAATACAGGATTTCATTTCGGGCTTTTTTCACAAATTAAGGTTTTCGATGTTTTAATACAGCCTGAATTAATTTTTACATCACTGCAAAATGAACTGGAATATGAGGACTTAACATCCAATAAAGTAAAAAAGATCAGCCAGGAGTTTAATATGCTTGACATACCTGTTCTGGTGCTATTAAAATATAAGATTTTCAAAATGGAGGCCGGGCCTGTGGGCAGTATTTTGCTTGAAGAGGGATCATTTTTATATGACGAGATTGGCTACAGACAAAAATACAATATTTTTACGCTTGGCTATCAGGCAGGCCTGGGTGTGGATATTTCCAAAATATCATTTGATATCAGGTATGAAGGGCATCTTATAAGTAAAGGTGATATAATAGAGATAGGGGAAGAGGAATTTAATAATAATTCCAGCACACAGCAGGTTATTTTAAGTGTAGGTGTTTTCTTCTAAATTAAGGGTATACAGATCACAAGGTAATTGTCACGGTTCTTTCAGGTTCTCATAACTTTAGTATTTTACGGTCTTATAATAATTGATGCCTGATTAATGTGTTATACAATTGAAATAAATCTTACTAGGGAACAAATTGAAAAGAGGTTTAATGCAAAGTTCAGGGAAAACACAGGCTTTAAACCGGGGAAAAGGGTTTCGGCATTTACTCTTCCCGAATTACCTGTAATTTGTTCCGGTTCGGTTGGCGAAATCAGGTTATTTACCTGGGGCCTTATTCCTTTTTGGGTAAAAAATGCAGAAGATGCAAAATCAATAAGAACAAAAACATTTAATGCCCGGTCTGAGACAATTGCAGAGAAAGCATCATTCAGAAATTCTTTTAAAACAAAAAGATGCCTTGTGTTATCCAACGGATTTTATGAATGGCATACAAGAGGTAATGAAAAACTTCCTTATTTCATTGACCTGAAGGACAGGAATCCTTTTGCCCTTGCAGGGTTATTCGATAACTGGATAAACCAGGAAACCGGTGAATATGTCAATACTTTTACTGTAATAACAACAAGGGCAAATCAAATGATGGAAAAAATTCATAACTTAAAAAAGCGAATGCCGGTAATTTTGCATCCTGAAGATGAAATGATCTGGCTGAATAATGAAATTTCCCCTACTGACCTGCAAAGATTCTTTATACCATTTGACGAGGCATTAATGAATGCCAGGAGAACTTAATTCTCTTTATTTCCGTTGCTGAGCAACAATATTTGATTTACAATCACCTCAGTAACATATTTTGTATTTCCTTCTTTATCATCGTAGGAACGATGAGCAAGACGCCCCTCAATAGCAACTTCCTTCCCTTTTTTAAGATAGTTTTCAGCTATTGAAGCATTTCCGTTCCATGCAATTATGTTATGCCATTGAGTATGGGTTATTTTTTTTCCTTCGGCATCTTTGTATGAATCGTTGGTCGCAATTGAAAATCTGGCCAGCTTTTTGCCGTTTTCCAGTTCTTTAATCTCAGGATCATTTCCCAGGTTCCCGATCAACTGAACCCTGTTTCTCAGATTATTCATGATTTTATTTTTTAAGGTTACTAATAAATTAAAATCATGATTTTACATAATAATATCTGATTTTTAAAAATAAAGGGGATGAATGCAAATGAACGGTAAATAAACGTTAATGAGTGGTTCACTAACAGAGACCAGCCAGTATTTAAATTCTGTACTGCTCCTTGATATTTTCAGTTACTATATGGCCGTCAAACAAATGTATTATTCTGTGTGCGCGTTCGGCATTAACGGGAGAATGTGTTACCATTACAATAGTTGTTCCCTCATTGTTTAGTTCTTCAAGCAGGTTCATCACTTCTTCTCCGTTTTTTGAGTCAAGGTTTCCTGTTGGTTCGTCGGCAAGTATTAACCGGGGATTAGTGATCACTGCTCTTGCTACTGCCACTCTCTGCTGCTGTCCGCCGGATAACTGCTGTGGAAAATGCTTTTTACGGTGACTTATCTGCATACGATCCAGTGCTTCATTTACTCTTCTTTTACGTTCCGAGGCCTTTGTTCTTACGTATAATAAAGGCAATTCAACATTTTCAAAAATATTCAGTTCATCAATCAGGTTAAAACTCTGAAAAACAAATCCTATATTCCCTTTTCGAAGGCCCGTACGGTCCCTTTCTTTAAACCCGGAAACTTCATTATCAAAAAAGAAATACTC
>CAZBUF010000428.1:0-7836 GCA_964495025.1 uncultured Bacteroidales bacterium
TGAATTATGATGAAATATAAAATTTGACGAAATACTATGTTTATTTTCAGGGTCATGATAAAATGATTTGAAACGTTCAATGTACGGATTATACATACTTAATCCGCCTCCCTGGGTGCCTATCCATATATTTCCTGAAAAATCTTCAATTATCGTGCTGATAAAATTATCAGATATTGAATTGGAATCAGCAGGGGTATGCTTAAAAATAACGAATTTATAACCATCAAACCTGTTTAAGCCATCAATGGTCCCTATCCAGATAAAACCCTGACTATCTTTGAATATGCATGTAATGGAATTATTTGACAGGCCATTTTTAGTTGTGATATGGGTAAACCGGTATTGTTCTTTTTGAGGAGCTCCTATAGCAACAACAGTTATCAGGGCAAATATGATTGCAGACAAGATTATCCTTTTCATGCTTAATAGTCCGATAATGACCATTATTTAATAGATAAGATTAATACAATCTTAATTCCAAAATTAATGTATTATTGAATTGTATACAAAAATGCAAAAAAAAGTAACTTGAAAATGTGGCCGGTATATTTGAAATGTGATGTCTGCTAAGCTTTAATTCCGCTGAAAATTACATATTTGCGCCTGTTCTTAAAAAGAAAAACATTCAAACGAACATTCAGGAATACAAATATTTTTATCAGCATGGTCATCATCATGCTAACATTTTTATCTGTAGAAAACCAGTTTCTGTAAGTACCGAATCCATTAATTACTTTTTGGGTTATATCATCCTGTAAATGTATTTTAAGTTTCGAATTAAGGAATGATGTGTTATAATCTTCAATTGACCAATGATGAAGGTTCATTTTTTTATGCCAGAATACCGGAATGATACTTTTACCTTTTTTTGTTGTTAATATATCTGCAATCAGAAAATGTCCGTTTGGTTTTAATACTCTTGAGACTTCTTTAATAAAGCTTTTTTTGTCGGGGTAATGAAAGGCACTTTCAATATTTACGATAACATCAATAGAATTGTCTTTAATATTAATAAGATCCTGGGCGTTATCGATATAAAAATCAACTTTTTTAATTTTATTATTCTTTTTTTCGTCCTTTGCAATTGATATACTGTCACTGTTTATATCCACTCCAATTACATGTTCGGGAGAATAATTGTTGCTCAGGTATATACTCTGCACGCCGTTGCCGCAACCAATGTCAAGGACTTTTTTACCTTTTAATGAAGGTAATTTTGATACACAGTAATCAGTTAAATTGGTCTGTGACTGCATAAGGGTGTCATCCTTGCTTCTATATAACGGGTAATGAAGCATATTATATTCACCATACATTTTGTTAAAGGCGAAATTCATCGCCTTGTAATAATAGTTAGTTGAATAACTTGATTTTATTAATGTAGCAAAGCTGGAACTTAGAGTCATAATTAATTTGTACTAGGATTATTTTATTGCAATATCATAATAAACTGCAGTATTTGTGGTGGGAAAATATTTATGCCGGTTACCTGATTATTAAAAAATATTTAATTATAATGTGTAATAAATTATAAGTAAACGCGGTTAAAAGTAATTCTTTTTTTTATATTTTCAAGCATTTGTTGCTCTATTGAGTTTTAATGCAGTTTCCTGCTATTCATGCAACCCTTGTGAATTCTTGTTTCCTATGGCATGTTAATATCTGTCCCGGGGATAGTATCCCGGTATCAATGATGCCTGAGGTAATAACTAAAAAAATAACTATACTTTTTGAAATCTTATAATAAGTATTATTTTTATGCTTAAATATTATACTTACAAATAAATTGATCCTAAAATATTTAAGATTATGGCAACACTTGACTGGATAATTCTTGGAATATTTTTTCTCGGCTTAATAGGGATTGTTATCTGGGTATTAAGACAAAAGGAGGAAAACACTAAAGATTATTTTCTGGCAGGGAAGGATGTAGGCTGGATAGCTATAGGTGCATCTATCTTTGCCTCTAATATTGGTTCGGAGCATTTGGTAGGTCTTGCCGGAACAGGCGCTGAAAGTGGTATGGCCATGGCACACTGGGAGATGCATGCCTGGCTGATATTGGTTCTTGGATGGCTGTTTGTGCCATTTTATGCGCGAAGTATGGTATATACAATGCCGGAGTTTCTGGAAAAAAGATATTGTTCCGGGGCCCGTTCCATACTTTCCATTATCTCTCTTATCAGTTATGTGCTGACAAAAGTGGCAGTAACAGTATGGGCAGGAGGTACTGTATTTCAGACGGTTTTTGATATCGACTATATTCAAATTGGTTCGATGCAGATAGATTTCTTCTGGGTAGGGGCCATCGGCCTGGTTGTTATAACCGGCCTGTATACCATTTTCGGGGGAATGAAGTCTGTTTTATATACATCAATCCTGCAAACTCCTGTACTGCTTATCGGCTCGATAGTTATACTCATTGTCGGACTTATGGAGCTGGGAGGGTGGAGTGAGCTTGTAAGGATATGCAAAGAAACAACAACAGGTTATGGCAATGATCATATGTTAACGCTGGTGCGTTCGGCCAGGGATCCTGAATTTCCATGGACCGGTGTACTTCTTGGCTCGGCAATTATCGGATTCTGGTACTGGTGTACAGATCAGTATATCGTGCAGCGTACCCTTTCTGCGCCAAATCAGAAAATCGCACGCAGGGGGACAATATTTGCAGGATATCTGAAACTGCTGCCTGTATTCATATTTCTAATTCCCGGGCTTATAGCTTTTGCACTGGCTAAGCAGCAAAAACTGTTTATGCCTAATCCTGATGTTGCATTTCCAATGCTTGTAAAGGATTTGTTAATGCCCGGACTTAAAGGTGTTGTTGTAGGAGGACTTATTGCTGCGTTAATGAGTTCGCTGGCATCACTGTTTAACTCCTCCTCCATGCTGTTTACTGTTGATTTTTATAAGAAGTACCGGCCGGAGTCATCAGAGAAACACCTTGTATTTGTTGGCCGTATTGCTACTGCCATTATTGTTGTCCTCGGAATAGTATGGATTCCCGTCATGCGTGGACTTGGCAATGTCCTTTATGAATATTTACAGCTGGTGCAATCTCTGTTAGCTCCCGGGATCGCGGCTGTATTTCTTCTGGGCGTTTTCTGGAAACGTGCCAGTGCCAAGAGCGGATTATGGGGACTTATTACAGGATTTACACTGGGGATGTTTATGTTACTGATGATAATTGTTACCAAATCACTGGTCGTGCCTGCTGAAACAAGGGCTTTTGGTAAATCGGTAAAAGAATATTCCGAGGATTATATCAAGCAGGAAATGAGAACCAAATACCTTGCCGATAAGAAAAATATCTCTATTGATGAAGCCAGGATCTTAGTCGATGAAGTTAGCAGCGATGCTCTTCTTAAAAATAAAGAACAATATTCGGATACTGAGAAACTGGCACAAGGCCAAAGGGAGCTGAACGGGAATATCAAAGAGCTTGCTGTTGCATATAATATAACGGAAGCCGAGGTCATTGACATGATTAGAACAAAAAAGGATATTGTATCTGACTGGCTGAAAAGCAGGGCTGAAGATACTGAAGGGCTGAATAAAATTGATGCCTTGTGTGTAAAATTCGTTGGTATTAACTGGTTGCATTATGAGATTTTTAATTTTCTGATTTGTCTGATCGCTATATGGTTTATCAGCCAGTTTACAGCAAGGCCATCGCTCAAGATGATCCAGGGACTTACATTTGGTTCGGCAACGCCTGAGCAAAGGGCTGAAACATGGGCAAGCTGGAATAAATGGGATTTGATACACACCGGAATAATCATAGGAGTAATAATACTGTTCTATATTTATTTCTGGAAATAGAAGCATGGTATTACGGAAGGGTATAAAGCCCTTCCGGATTATATTGATGAAAAGATTTATTAGAGTATAATTAAGGCAAATAATAAAGTTATATAACATGAAAAATATACCGTATATTAATCCGGGCATTATAGCTGTAAGCAGGGATTGTTTTCCTATAGAGCTGTCTCAGAAAAGAAGAAAAAAGGTGGTTGAAGCGTGCAAAGCAAAGGATGTTGAAATAGTTGAACTTCATACTACCATAGAGAACGAGAATGACATAGCAGTTGCCCTGGAGGAGATTAATAAAAAGAACATCAATTCCTTAATAATATATCTTGGGAATTTTGGCCCTGAGGGACCTACTACATTACTGGCGCAGAAGTTCGGTGGGCCCGTGATGTTTGCAGCAGCTGCAGAGGAATCCGGTAATGATTTGATACACGGCAGGGGAGATGCCTACTGTGGCATGCTTAATACTTCTTATAATACAGGGTTAAGAAAACTGAGGCCTCATATACCGGAGTACCCGGTAGGAATGCCTGAAGAGATAGCAGATAAAATTAAAGAATTTATTCCTGTTGCAAGGATAATTATAGGGTTGAAACATCTTAAGATCTTTTCATTTGGTCCCCGGCCACATGATTTTCTTGCCTGCAATGCTCCGATCAAACCTCTTTACGATATAGGAGTGGAAATTATGGAAAACAGTGAACTGGACCTGTATGATATTGTAATGGAGGCAAAGGATGATCCTGATATTAAGGATATTGTTGCCGATATGGCCAAAGAACTGGGAAAGGGAAATACATACCCCGACCTGTTGGGTAAAGCTGCCCAATATGAAGTGGCATTAAGGAAATTCATGAAAGATAACCTTGGCGCTTCGCTATACGGAATATTTGCAAATAAATGCTGGCCTGCTTTTGAAAAATATTTCGGGCATGTACCCTGTTATATAAATTCACGGCTTGCTGCGGACGGTATACCTGTTTCATGTGAAGTGGATATTTACGGGGCATTAAGTGAATATATAGCAGCATGTGCAACAAACCATACACCTACATTGCTGGATATTAACAATTCCGTACCCTATGATATGTATGAGGATCAGAAGGATAAGGTCAAAGACTACAGGCCTTCAGATCTGTTCATGGGATTTCATTGCGGGAATACTTCAGCAGCCTGCCTGCTTAATCCTGCTATGAAATACCAGCTTATAATGCACAGATTGATGGAACCGGGGAAGAAGCCCGACATTACAAGAGGAACCATTGAAGGACAGATAAGGCCGGGGCAGATAACCCTCTTCAGATTGCAGTCAACGGCTGATACCCATCTTAAATCATATATTGCCCAGGGCGAAGTGCTGGATATCGATCCTAAGTCGTTCGGAGGGATTGGCGTTTTTGCAATTAAGGAAATGGGAAGATTTTATCGCCATATATTAATTGAAAAACGTTTTCCGCACCATGCTGCGATTGCATTTGCCCACGCGGGCAAAGCATTTTTCGAAGCTATGAAAATGCTCGGAGTGAAAGATATTTATCATCCGCTGCCCGGAGATATATATTACAGTACCGAGAATCCGTTTAAAAAGTAACAGGAAATAGAAATAATAAAATATTACTGTCCGTTCCTTGCTGAGATTTTGTTATATACCCAGGCAAAGAGCGCCCCGATAATCAATCCGTCAGCGAAAGCCCAGACAAAACCTATTATACTTCCAAGTGGCGATATGCTGTACCCCCTGTATAACTTACCTATTACTGTAACTTCATTGGTTACGCCTTCGAATGCAATGATCCACCATGTTAGTGTAAATAACCCGATACTCCATAATAAGGCGGAAGTGAGTGCTAATGCTTTAACATTTAATTTCATCAGTTAAAAATTTATTAATTATTAATATTAATTCATACACCAAAAATATACTATATGGAAATAGAAATCGACCTATGTTATAACTCAGGTCAATTCAACCATTTAACAATTTAACAATTTAACCATTTAGCAATTTAGCAATTTAACAATAGAGCAATAAAGCATTATAATAATCAGGGTTATAAACGAAAATTAGTAATTTTAAAGATGATTTACAGAATAATTTATTCTTAACAGGAGCAGTTATTATGAAATCACCAAGAAGGTTTGTCGTAGGTGACATTCACGGAGCTTACAGGGCGTTGATGGAATGCTTTGAAAAAGTGAATCTCAATTACAGGGATGATATATTGATATGCCTGGGTGATGTATGCGACGGCTGGCCTGAGGTTAGCAAGTCAATTGACGAGCTTCTTAAGATCGATAATCTTGTATATATTTTGGGAAATCATGATGACTGGGCCTTAAAGTGGTTCATTAACGGAGAAGCGCCTGATATATGGTTAATGCAGGGAGGAAGTTCAACAATCAGAAGTTATAAAGGCAAGGTACCTCATGATCATATAGAGTTTTTAATAAATGCCAGGCTGTATTATAAATTGGATAATAAGGTATTTACACACGGAGGATTTCAGTTGGATGAGGAAATTGAATATCAGGATAAGGGAGCATTTATATGGGACAGGTCATTACTGCATACGGCGCTAAACTTATATTTCAGTGAATCGGAAAGAAACATAACCGGCTATGATGAGGTTTACCTGGGGCATACACCTACAATTAATTATGGTATCAGCGTACCGAAAAAAGTATGTGAAATATATATGATGGATACAGGAGCCGGCTGGCCTGGAGGAACATTATCCATTATGAATATTGACACAAAGGAATATTTTGTAAGCGAACAGGTGGACAGGCTATACCCGGGGATCAAGGGCCGCTGACCGCAATCAGCCGTTTCAGAATAGTGTAATGCCGACATAATGACATGAATAATTCATTTAACACTGCCATATAGGCAGTTTTTTATTATTGGTACATAAATTGAATGATCATGATTAATGAATAAAAAAAAGTCAAACTAAAATATGGAGGATAAAAAAATGTTACCAATAATCAGAAAATCAAGAGAAGGTTGGCCAGGTATTGTTGATGAACTTTTCAGCAACGACTTCTTTCCAAAATTTTATAACTGGAATGACGGCCGCAGTATGCCGGCAGTTAATATAACTGAGGGTAAGAACGAATACAAAATCGATGTTGCAGCTCCCGGGTTGGACAAGAATGATTTTAAAGTAAGCCTGGATAACAATGTACTTACTATTTCTTCAGAAAAAGAATTTAAAAACGAAGAAAATGAAGAAGATGTATTAAGAAAAGAATTCAGTTACTCTTCATTCTCACGTTGCTTTAATTTACCGGAAACTGTAGATGCCAACAAGATTAAGGCTTCACACAAAGACGGGGTACTAAACGTTGTTGTCCCTAAAAAAGAAGAAGCAGTAAAGCCGGTTAAGGAAATTAAGATCTCATAAAGATCAATTCGGGTAAGATAAGGTTAATCATGATGAAATGCCATCGCTCTCAGAGGGTGGCATTTTATTTTGTATTAAACACCGTCAGATTGTTAAAAAATCTTAAAAAATTATAAAATATTTAATGATTTTACTTCTTTTGTACACTATATTCTAAATAATGAAAAATTTATCAGACTATGGATATTGTTGTTGATAACATTGTACAGAAGTACGGTACTCAAAAAGCGGTCGATAATGTATCATTCAAAGTAAAAACAGGAGAAATTCTGGGGTTCCTTGGTCCTAATGGCGCCGGTAAAACAACCACCATGAGGGCAATAACATGTTTCCTGATGCCAAATGAGGGAGATATAAAGGTAGGCGGTTATTCAATTAAAGAATACCCTGAAGAAATAAAGAAAAATATTGGTTACCTTCCTGAAAATAACCCTCTTTATCATGAAATGCCGGTTATTGATTACCTGTATTTTATTGCTGAATTACATGGTATTCATAAAAGCAAAATAAGGGACAGGATTCTTGAGATGATTAATCTGTGCGGCATCAAAGGGGAGAAACATAAGAAAATAGGTGAATTGTCAAAAGGATACCAGCAAAGGGTTGGCCT
>CAZBUF010000429.1:0-5705 GCA_964495025.1 uncultured Bacteroidales bacterium
TATCAATAAAAATTATTTCTATATTAGTATGTTTAACAGCCCCCTGCCTTGAGCCGGAGGGAATATCACAAACTATGGAAATTAACATGAACTGGCAGTTCAGACAAGCTGAAACCGATATATGGATGGAGGCAGTTGTACCCGGATGTGTTCATACTGACTTAATGAAAAACGGTAAAATTGAAGATCCTTTTTACAGACTTAATGAACATGACATTCAATGGATCGACAAAAATGACTGGGAATATACAGAACCCACTTTGATGTCCTGCCAGGGCAATCTGTGGAAATCACTTTTAAACCTGCAGGATCGTCAGAGGGATTTAAAGAAAAGCCTGAGATATTGACATTGGTCGATACATACTGATTTTTTGCTCTGAAATTTAAATAACCTCCGGTAGTATCTGGAAATTGTATCAATCAACGTCTTTATCGGGATAAACGACGAATCAATCTCGACGTCATTGAACGAATGTGAAGCAATCTGTATTATTTTGAATACTATGAGATTGCTTCTCCCGCAATAAGCGGGATCGCGATGACGGGTCTGTCCTTTACGGAGCTTACCATATAAATGTATTCTATGAAAGCCTGTTAATTACCTCAATACACGTCCTTGAATTATGGTACGGGCATTTCCAGAAGCCTACTTTTTCATTGTCCTTATAATGAATACCCTTATTATCTACTCTCCAGTACCATTCTCCATGTTCACTGTCAATAATGAATTCTTCAATAAAATCCCATAACCTTATTGCACGTTCCAGGTAAGTGTTATCAGAACTGATCCGGTATGCATTAACAAGTCCGACAACACCTTCCGACTGAGGCCACCAGTGCTTGTCAGTGTCGAGGTGTTTAGTGTCGGAATTTATCTCATTATATATACCTCCATCAGGGGCAAAACCTTCTTTTATAACCGCATCAACCATTTTCAAGGCAATATCTTCTGTTTTCGCAATCAGATCAGGATCATTTACAACCTCTGCCGCCTCTGTAAAAAGCCATGAAAATTCAATGTCATGGCCAAATGAAGTGATATTATCGATCTTCCTCCACTTCTCATTAAAAAACAGGTTTAAATGATTAGAGTCGTTAATAAAATATTGAATAAAAACATTTATCAGGTCCTTTAGTGAACTTAACAATCGTTTATCGGGCCATATACGCAACAAACCGGTATATGCTTCAAGAACATGAAGATGTGTGTTCATTGTCTTTTTTGCATTCCTGTCTTTAACGCTCAGGCGAACATCATCCATATCTTTCCAGTCCTCTGTAAAAGCCTCAATATAACCTCCATCCTGTTTGTCAAGGCTATATTTTTCAAGCATGAAATAAAGTTCTTTTGCAAGTTCCAGCACCTCTTTATTTTTATTCAACTTATAATATTCTGACAATGCATATATAGCGAACGCCTGTGCATAAACCTGCTTTTTCCTGTCGATGGTATGTCCTTTATAGTCCAGTTCCCAGTATACACCTCCGTATTCCGGATCAACGAACTTTTCAAGAATATAAGAATATGCCCTGTCAGCAAGCTTATTATATTCCCGGTTTTTTACGAACGAGCCTGCTGCCGAGAACGTCCACAAAATTCTGGCGTTTAGGATTATGCCTTTATTAGCTGACGGATCGATTTTATTATTAGCATCAACCAATCCTGCAAATCCGCCATATTCTTCATCAACAGCATATTTTATCCAGTAATCAAGTATATTATCCGTAAGTGTTTTCAGTAACTTGGCCTTGAGTGATTCTTTTGTCATATCATCCATTTTCTGATTCCCGTAGTTAAATTTAATTTGAAATGCCTTATTATTTATTTTTTTGAAAACTGAGGTTTTTATCTATCAGATTATTCACAGATTTAACCGATTCACCTGTTCTGAATTTATCAGGAGGAGTATTTTTAACATAATCCACAAGCGTTCTTACGTTTGATTCGGCAACATGCATGCGTGTGTCGGAAGATGCATAATAAATATATACTGTTCCGTCATCATCGCAGATCCAGCCATTTGAAAACAGCACATTTGACACATCGCCAATACGCTCCCCTTTATCAGGGGCCATAAAATATCCTCCGGGAAAGTAAATAATCTTTGAAATATCTTTAAGATCGGTCATAAACATATATAATACATATCTTAAGCCTGCCGCAGTATTTCTTACCCCGTGCGCCAGATGAAGCCATCCTTCCTTTGTTTTTATGGGCGCCGGCCCTAATCCGTTCTTTAGTTCATATATAGTGTGATATTCCTTTTCACTGATAATTACTTCATCTTCAATTACGGGATTTTCAATGTTCCTGATATATGCCAGTCCTATTCCTCCGCCGGAACCAACATCAATAAAACCTTCCTGCGGTCTTGTATACAGGGCATATTTTTTATTTACGAACTCCGGGTGAAGCACGACATTCCTTTGCTGGCCCGAATTTGACACAAGGTCAGGTAACCTCTCCCACTCAATAAGATCTTTTGTACGCGCTATCCCGGCTTTAGCTACTGCCGAACTTGTATCGCCCTTAGGAGCATCAGGATCTTTTCTCTCGGTGCAAAATATACCATATATCCAGCCGTCTTCATGTTTTATCAGGCGCATATCATAGACATTAATATCCGGGTCAGATGTTTCAGGCAAAGTTATCGGCCTTTCACGGAACTGAAAATTATCTGTGCCATTCCTGCTTTCAGCAATAGCAAAATAGGATTTCCTGTCCCGGCCTTCAACCCTCACTGCAAGTATATATTTATTTTTCAGCTTCATTGCTCCCGCATTGAAAGTTGCGTTAACTCCAATCCTCTCAAGCAAAGCCGGATTTGTTTCAGGATTAAGGTCATATCTCCAGTTCAGAGGTATATGGCATGCCGTAAGAATGGGATATTTATACCTTGTATAAATGCCATTCGATTCCTTTACTTTTTTATTCTTTCTGGTTATTAAAGCTTTGTGTTTCTGTTCTATCAGTTTAAGCCTTTTTTTGTACATGGTATTAATTTTTTATTACAGTTCTGTTTATTCTGCTTTTACTAAAGTGCATATATGCAAACCGGAATTATTGATGTTGTCTACTCATCATTTTTCACCTTTTCACTACCACCATAATCAATTGAAATATCACCAGGGTGTTTTTCATGCAGGTTTCTGAGAGCAGGGGCAGCGTCATCCAGACTGCCATGGCCGTCATGGCCTGTCCATGTCCATGAAATGCCACCGGCATAACCGTTATTATAGAGGTATTCATAAGCAGCAAGGGCATCAATCCCTTTGTACGGACCTTTCGCAGAAAACTCACCTATAACTATGGGTTTATCCAGCTCCCAGTATGATGCAGGATGGTGAAAAGGTGAATATTCTTCTTTGGCCCATTCGTAGTAATGTACCATATAAAAATCGAGGGTACCCAGACTGTCATTTCCTGCTTTTATTAATCTGTCATCACGATAAAGATTTATATTTTCTTTTGTCGTTCGTCTATCAGAAGTCACTTTAAAATCCCAGCACCCGTTACTTACAAGTGCTTCCGGATCAGTACGGTGAATAGCTCCTGCCGTCATATTAACAAATCGTTGGATATACGGTATAAAAGTTGTTGTGGCCGGTGTCCATCCGCCCCATTCAATATCCGTTGCCATACCTTCAGCCTCATTAAATATCTCCCAGCATAAGATTGCAGGGTGCCCTTTTAATGCCTGTACCATAGGCACCAGGGCATTGTCAATATATGCCTGAGTATATTCAATGTCTTCAATAAGCAGAATGTTCCTTTCATGATTTTTTTCAAGTGCTGACGGCTGAAGCATATCAAATGACCATAAGCATAAAACAAGTGCGATATTCCTCTCCTTAGCCAGATCAAGAGCTGTCTTCAGAATTTCAATAGTGGTCCTTCCGGGGCCACTGACTTTGCCATCGGTAAATTCCGGTGTATATCTGCCATTCAGATGCAGCCACCATCGCAAGCAGTTCCCGCCCTCAGCAGAAATTTCATTCAGCGCCCTGGAGAATGTCGCTTTATCAAACTTCTTAAGGTCCTTTGCAAAATCCACCCATGCCAGGTTCATCCCGCTGAGAAATATCTCCTTATTATTATGATTTATCCTGTTTTGAGGTAATACATCAATATTTATTAATATTAAACATACTATAATGATGTTTTTCATTCGCTTTATATTATTAGCCAATTAAAAAAACAAGCATTAAAAATAAATAAAATAATCCGAATTATATAAATTTATCACGCCGCCCGGGAATAAAAAGAATAACCTGTTTAATAATAATATTTTAAGGTCTGAAATGTTTGAATACTGCTTCTCTAAAAGCAATGTTATTAATAAAAGGTTCGTTTTTTATTTTGAAAAAATTATGGTTAATTTACCGTAAATGATATTAAATTATTATTGTCAATTAAAAATATGAACGGATGAAATATTTTATTATTATCATCATTGGTTGCTTATGCGGATCATTGTCAGCACAGGTACCAAAAATTGAACCTCTGAAAACAGATTCACCTGCACCGGATTTTAATTTGCCGGGTGTGGACGGAAAGAATTATACTCTTAACGATTTTAAGGATTACAGGATCCTGGTTGTTATATTCACCTGCAACCATTGTCCTACAGCCCAGGCCTATGAAGACAAAATCATTAAGGCAGTAAATGATTATAACGACAAGGGAGTAGGGTTTGTGGCTATTTCACCAAACAGCCCCGAAGCATTAAACCTGTCGGAACTTGGATATTCTGATATGGCAGATGAGTTGGAAGATATGAAGGTAAGGGCAAAAGACAAGGGCTATAATTTTCCATACCTGTATGATGGCGAAACCCAGGAAGTATCCCTTAAATACGGACCGGCAGCTACTCCACATATATTTATATTTGACAGTCAAAGAAAATTAAAATATAACGGCAGGCTGGACGATACTGAAAATCCGTATCTGGAACCTAACCAGACTGACATGAAGAATGCTATTGAAGCCATGCTAAATGATCAGCCTGTTACTGTTCAGAGAACAAAGACTTTTGGCTGCTCAATAAAGTGGGCATGGAAAAGTGAATGGAATAAGAAACTGCTGAGTGAATGGGCCGCGGCACCTGTGGAACTTAAAGATATTGATACAAGTGAAATAAAATCACTAATCATCAATACCGGAGATAAGCTAAGGCTGATAAACTTCTGGGCCACGTGGTGCGGCCCCTGTGTCATTGAATTTCCCGGGCTTGTTACAATAGACAGGATGTACAGGAACAGGGACTTTGAATTTATATCAATTAGTGCTGACAAACCTGAAAAAAAAGCCAGGGCCCTTGAATTCCTTATAAAACAGGAAGCGGCAAATGAGAACTACATCTTTACCGGAAATAATATTTATGACCTGCTCGATGTTGTTGACGAAGAATGGCAGGGCGCCTTACCCTATACATTGTTAATAGCTCCGGGCGGCGAAGTTATTTTCCGGCAGCAGGGAGCAGTTGATCCCCTTGATCTTAAAAAGAAAATTATTAACTATCTTGGAAGATATTATGCTGATAATAAATAAAACTTTAACTATGAAAACAATAATTAAATATCTGACAGTAATATTGATCCTTAGCGTATTAAGGGATACTATCCCTGATACTTTATGTGCTAAGGATACTATCCTCAATACTACGGGTGCAGGAGATAGTATCCTTGATGATTCGGAGGCCAGG
>CAZBUF010000430.1:0-2434 GCA_964495025.1 uncultured Bacteroidales bacterium
GCCCGCAGGCTTGAAACAACAGGACACGAAATTATCAGGTCAGTGCATCCTCACCCTACAATGTCGGAGGCCATAATGGAAGCAGCTGCCGCTGCATATAATGAGGTTATACATCTGTAATTGATTTTAATACAGATAAGACCAGCTAAAATAAATCATTGTCTGGGAGAGTATAAATCACTACAATGAAACAGAAGTAAAATGTTCTGATCAGAATGAGCCAATCTTAATGCTGAAGTTAAAAGTAGGATCTGACATATCCTTTGCCGAGAGTCTATCCATATCACCTTTGATTGCTAATCTGTAGCCCCCTCCAAATCCTATTCTTAAATAACTTGTTATATTAAACTCCAGGTTCACTGCCGGCTCATAAATAAAAAACACACCACCTTCAACCATTTCTTCATCAGTACGCCCGGGAGTGTTATACACACTTGAAAACAAAGTAACACCAGCCACACCCACCAGGTTCGGGAAAGATATCTGCACAGGAAGGTTGCCGGGAATTATATAATCAAAATAAAAACCGCCGTAAGCCACAACAGTATTTAATAAACCCCACTCACCTATATCGTTCAACCCTTCAAATTTGGTTTCTGTTACAAACCCACCGGCTGATATGCCAAATGCAAACTTATTGTCTAATAACATCGCTGCTTTTATTCCCGAGTATAGCTGATATCCTTCAATCAGATGTGAAACCTTTAATTCCGGACCCATAAAAAAGTCATATTCTATTTTGTCACTATCAAAAATATAATTCGTTTCTTTCTGGGCGAAAGTCATCTCCATGGAAAAAAGAACGACCATAATAAAAACCAGTGTCTTCATAATATATTTAATTTATTAATTGAATCATTAGGTATTGACAGCAAATATATTGAAGATAACCAGAATATACATCTTTATTTGATTATTTATATTTTTCTATTGATGAATTGTTCTTCTCTATTGCCCTATTGCTCTACTGCTCTATTGTTAAATTGCTAAACTGTTAAATTGCTAAACTGTTAAATTGCTAAACTGTTAAATTGCTAAACTGTTAAATTGCTAAACGGAATTTATGTGATCAGTAGCCGGCAACTTGTGGTACTCTGATATAAATAAAAAAACCATTTCAATTATGAAATGGCTCTTTGTTCAAAGAATTTTTCCGGATGAAGAAACCGGAATATCCTAGTATGAGAATTGATACTTCTGTTTAAGTTCTTGTTGGTATTTGCGTATTTTAAGTTTTAAATCTTCTATTTCATCAATTAGCCTTGTTGCATCATCGCCTTCATATTCCATTTCGCGAATAAAGGTCCTGTTAAGAATAATCTTTTTTTGACATTCATAAATGCTTGAAATCAAATTCTTTATGTTATGTTTTACATCAAGCATAGTACTTATTATTAAGGAATTAAAAAAAATTCTTTTATAAAGATATTAAACAAGTTGAACTGTGTCAAGTAATAGTTAATGATCTTTATTACCTGGTATGGGTGATATACATCATCTATTTTTAATTATCTATATATCAAGTAATTTCAACCATTAATTTATAATAAATAAAATATTATTTTTAAACAAAATGTTTATAAATATTCTATTAGTTGTTAATTATTTTTTAATTTATTTAATTTAAGCGGTTTATTTATAAACTTACTCATTATAATATATAACAACAAAAAACATATTTTGTTTTATTCATTATGAAATAAATATGAATTTTTAAATAATTTATTTTTGGTTAGTCAAAAATTTCAAACAGATGAAATATTTTTTTTTACTATCATGTTTTTTATTAGGTACTGTTCCGATATTATGTGATGTTTCCAATACTGCCGGGGATTCATCAGGTAATGTAAACATTGGCGACACATCAGGATTGAAAACAGATACTTCATCAATTAATGAAAATTTCAACATTGTTTTATACCAGCTGCATTCTCTGGTTCTTGAACAGGAATTTACAATAAAAAGATACAGAGCATTGGTTACAGGACTATTACTTCTGATAGGTTTTTTAATAATCATCACCATATTAAGAATTAAAAGTTTTTTTTATTTTCCGCATTTTCCATTTTCAAGGCAGAAAAAAGGTTATCATCCGGGACTGGTATGTTTGCAGATGGTCTCCAAATATTTTGGGAACAGAATTTCATACAGGAGAATCAAAAAAATCTCAAATATATCAGAATCAAAGGACCCTCTTACAATAAATGATATTGCTGACATTGCTGAAGAGGTTGGTTTACAGATAGGTGTTATCAGGGCGGATATCAGAGAACTGTTGTCAGATTCATACCTGCCGGTAATTTTATACCTTCCGAATCATATGGTAATATTGTATAAAATCTCAAATGACTATATATTTATTGCAGATCCTTTTTATGGATTCTTAAAACTCAAAATGTATTATTTCCTTTCAACATGGTATGCCGGTGATAAT
>CAZBUF010000431.1:0-4732 GCA_964495025.1 uncultured Bacteroidales bacterium
TGATTTTATAACCCTAGGCTCAGAGCGTGCCTGCAAGGAAAAAGGTAAATTGTCAGTGGAAGGTAAAAACTATATTGTCGGGGACGGGGATATTCTGCATATCAGATTTAATGTATAGCTTTTCTATCTTATCTTACCTGACTTAAAAAGCGATATATACTATTTATTTTTCATAAAAAAGAATTAAAAAAATATATATTAGCAGATTTAATTTTAACGGCTGGTTTTAAACTCACCTGCTGGTGAGATATGCTTTTTTCTTTTTTATTTACTTACTGTAGTAATTTTATTTTTGGGTATATGAAATATCTTCTGATTTTAACAATTTTTATCACGCATCAGTTTAGTAATCCTTCATGTTCAGGTCAGGAAGGAACAAAAATACCATCTGAAAAACCCAGGCTGGTTATCGGCATAGTAATAAGCCAGATGCGGCATGATTATATATATCGCTACTGGGACAAGTTTGAAAAAAACGGTTTAAAGCAGCTAATAACAAGGGGGACTCTGTGTAAGAATACAAGTTTTAATTATTTGTTATCTCAGGAGGGCGTAGGGCATTCAACAATTGCTACCGGCACCGTACCTGCGAGTCACGGCATTGTCTCCAAAGAATGGTACCTGAACCTGCAGGATAAGATAATCCGTAATATTGATGATGAAAAACAAAAAACGGTAGGCGGAAGCTATGAAGCAGGTAAATTTTCTCCTGTACATTTAATGAGTACTACCTATTCGGATGAGCTGCGCTTATCAAATAATTTTAAGTCCAGGGTATTCAGCATTTCACTGGAAGCTGCTCCGGCAATATTCTCCGGCGGGCATACTGCAAATGGAGCCTACTGGTTTGATAAAGAATCAGGGAACTGGATCAGCAGTACTTATTATATTGATTCACTTCCTGCATGGGTGAATGACTTTAATAATAAGCGGCTGGCTGATACATACATGGAAAGAGAGTGGAATACTCTATTGCCTGTTGATCAATATACCGAAAGTCTCCCTGATAATAATAAATACGAAACCGGTATTGAAGGGTGCATAACATTTCCATACAGCCTGTCCGGCCTTAACAGGAAGAAGAAACGCAAAACTGACTACAGCATACTTGCCTCTACTCCATTTGGAAATACGCTGACTAAAGATTTTGCCATATCCACAATAGTAAATGAAGAACTGGGCAAAGACGAATATACAGATGTTATCACGGTGGCTTTTACAGCTACTGAAAATATTGGCAATCTTTTTGGCCCGAATTCGGTTGAGATAGAAGACGCTTTATTGAGACTTGACAACGAACTGGCACACTTTCTGAGTTTTATTGATGAATATATCGGCAAAGAGAATACATTGATATATCTTACGTCTGATCACGGTGTTGCGCAGATACCCACTTATCTAAGCGACTTTAAGATACCATCAGGATATTTTAATCAAAACGGGGCAATCTCACTTCTGAAAAGTGCTCTGAATAATGTTTACGGAAAGGGTGACTGGGTCAAAGCGTATCATTCGCAACAAATCTATCTTAACCGTACTTTAATAGAGGATGCAGGAATATCACTTGCTGAGTTCCAGAATTATACTGCTCAGTTTATCTTACAATTTACAGGTGTGGCAAATACAATAACATCAACAACATTACAAACAACAAATTTTACCAGTGGTATTTTTGAAAAGATACAAAACGGATTTAACCAGAAACGCTCAGGTGATGTTATAATAAATCTTAAAGCCGGGTGGGTTGAAAAAGACTCCGGATCAACCAATCATAATTCTTCATATGCTTATGATTCAAGGATACCATTAATCTGGTACGGCTGGAAAACAGGCAGAAGCACAATTTTAAGGCCTGTTGATATAACGGATATAGCACCCACAATCTCAACTTTTCTGGATATAGCATATCCTAATGCCTGTTCGGGTATCCCGGTTCTTGAATTGATAAAGTAAAAAAAAGAAGGCATCTGTAACCAGATGCCTTCAATTCGCAAATTAAACAAAACTACTAACTAAACCAACTTGGGCAAAACCGTCTAACCAATTTAAAAATTATGAGCGTTACTTCAGATTAATATTATATTTACCGTTTTCTATAATGTAATACGGTAATGCAAAAAACTTGTTTTGCATATTACATCAACAACAAAAATACGGTGATTAAAGCATTGAAATATTTAACCAATAACATATCTTATTTACGGATATCCTGTAATAAAAAAGCATTATCCGTAACAGCCTCCTGCAAGGCAGTATTTATAATATGTATTTAAGATTTGTTCTGAAGAAATTCCAATATATCTTTACGATTTGGCACTGATGACTGTGCTCCGAGTTTTGTTACTGAAAGTGCAGCAGCAGCATTGCTAAATTTTACAGCCTCCCAGATATTCGTTTTCTCGGCTATTGCCACAGCCAGTGCACCGTTAAACACATCACCGGCAACAGTAGTGTCAATTGCATTCACTTTAAATCCTCCTACGAGATCGGAGCCACTGCTATCAAGGATAAGAGCCCCTTTTTTACCGATCGTTATAATTACTTTATTTACTCCCTTTGACATTAATATTTTCCCGGCATCCTCAGCTGCACTTTCATCCTCAATCTTTATTCCTGTAAGCATTTCAGCTTCAGATTCATTAGGAGTAAGAATAGAAACGGTTTTTAATATGCTAATGGGCAACGCCTGGCCCGGTGTTGGATTAAGTATCACTTTTATCCCGTTATCATATGCTAACTTTGCCGCATATTCAATAGTTTTAAGAGGTATTTCCAATTGCATGAGTAAAATATCTGATTCTAATATTGCTTTCTTTGCAGCAATTACATCATATACCGATAAATTCTGGTTAGCTCCGGAAGCCACAGCAATGCTGTTTCCACCCTCCTCAGCCACAAGAATTTCAGCAATGCCTGAAGGCGCTTCCTTATCCTTAATTACAAAATCTACATTAATACCTTCCTTTTCCAATCCCTTAATAGCCTGCTCTCCAAATATATCATCACCCACACGACCTATAAAAGTCACATTTCCTCCTGCCCTTACTGCAGCGACAGCCTGATTCGCACCCTTACCACCGGCAGCAGTACTGAATTTTCCTCCTAAAATAATTTCCCCGGCTTTAGGTATTCGGGGAACTTTAATTATCATATCAGTATTAGAACTTCCAATAACAGTAATATTCATTAATGTAGATTTAAGAATTAATAACTTCCTGAAGAAATAATATTATAAACAGATTCTCTAAAGTAAATCCCTGAACTCTGTTTGATCGTCTAAAGTTAGCAAAAAGAAAATTAAAAAAAATAAAATATAAATTTTGAAATTAACAATATCCGTACTTTTTAACTATAAATCGCGGGTAAGGATGTTGACCTGTAAACAATGAAAATAAAATGTTTTTCCCGAAGCTTCCTTCTATTGTTTATCAACCATAAATGTAATTATTATTACCTCTTTAATCCTTGCAATTTAACATACGGACACTGATATTTTTAAAATTATAACCTTTTAATTAAGTGCATATTAAAAATGAAAACCTGATTTTAGAAATAAATTATTCATCAATTAAATAAATATTTATTAAATTCGGCACAGGAAGAATATTGTGAAGTATTATAATATTTGAAATACGTTGCTTCACAAAAACTGGACAGTATGCAAATAAAATTCGGTAATCTTCTGACTCACAAGGAAACATCTCCTGATTACAATTTAGCTCCTTATAACATTGTTAATATCTCTGATAAAAAATATATTGTAAAGCTGGCTGAAAATCTTATTGAAGTCGATGAAGCGCTTAAGCTGCGATTTGAAGTATTTAACCTGGAAATGAAGGAAGGATTAGATACCTCTTATAAAACTCTGAGAGATGAAGACGAATTTGACAGGCAGTGCCATCATTTGCTTGTTATTGAAAGAACAGCAAATAAGATTGTAGGCACATACAGGCTGCAAACCCTGGAAGCTGCAAAGAAAGGTCTTGGTTTTTATTCGGCCGGCGAGTTCAACCTTAATAATTTAGGGAGAAAAATCCTGCGGAGATCTGTTGAAGTAGGGCGCGCCTGCATTGACAAAGCAAACAGGAACAGCAGGGTATTATTTCTCTTGTGGAAAGGTATTGCACAATATATATTTTATATGCAAAAACGCTATCTTTTCGGCTGTTGTTCCATAAACAGCCAGGATCCGATAACAGGAAAAATATTCATGAACTATCTCCGGCATCATAATTATGTTCATAATAAAATCAGTACTTTGCCGGTACAGGGAGTTGAATGTTATCGTGATGATCTGCATGCCCCGTATATTGACAAGGTTGATATGCCGTCATTAATGGACATGTACCTCAGGTATGGAGCCAAAGTTTGCGGCCCGCCTGCAATTGACAGGGCTTTCAAAACCATAGATTTCTTTGTTTTACTGGATATAAATGAGCTGGATACTGAAACTCTCAATATGTTCATCAGCTAAATGCCTGTTAACCCCTTCTCATTTCTTCCGGGTATATATCATAATATCTAACTCTCAGGCATCAGCAGTTGTATAGTGTTCACTGACATCAGGGAACCAAAAACCTCATATGTGGAAAGGTTCATAAAATGATGAAAATACCCTGCATATTTATTTATCTATTTTCTGACAAAAAATTGTTTCTTATTAATTAGTTGACTAAATTAGTTTTAAGTTAAAATTATATCTGGTATACCATTGCTCTCACAAATATTGAAA
>CAZBUF010000432.1:0-6205 GCA_964495025.1 uncultured Bacteroidales bacterium
CGGCACATAAGGGACTTTCACCCTCTGGAAAAAAACACTTGTTGAATGTAATTCTTGTCAACTCAAAATAAATTTGCATATTTGAAGTTTTTCAAGAGCTTCCAACAAGTGTGTGAACTGCTCATGCAGGGCACACACACGGCATATAGCTCATTGCCGGTATATAGCAAATTGATTGATAAATATTTTTTCGTAATTTGTACGCTATGATAAGTAAACAAAATATACATCGGCAACAAGCCATATGCCGGAACCGTTTCTGTGCCATTCCGCCAAAGCGGACTTTTATCCCTACGCGCTTTGCCGCTTGCGCGGCATTTAGGGAAAAAGCATAAGATTCTATATTAAAATCCAAATAAAAGAAAAATCTTCATTATTATTAAATTTAAATTATAATAAAAAAGTAAAACTAAAGGCTTTGCTCAGCGTTCTCTTGCTATAGTATTGACCCGATTGTTGGTGAATGATATATGTTTAAAATTTCGGGATATGAGATCATTTTTGTAAGAAAGGTTTATTTGATTCTAAAATCAAAATATAATTTCATTTTTAAAATATCCCCCGTCATTGAATACAGCATATTTGTGTATCCTTGCGGTCCAAGTTCACTGGCGGGTTGTGTCTTAGTTCCTATAGGTGTAATACCGTGCAAAAATGAAATATCACCTTCAGGAAAAGCCGGAAATACAGTTGCCCTGTTTGATTCCAATGGATGTTGTGGAGTATACATACGAAGGAATATATCAGGGCTGCCTGATACAATTGTAAAGGGCAAATCCTTGTTTTCAAACGTAGCCCAATAAAAATCCGAATGATATCCTTTGAATTCCGGGTAATCCCAACTTGCTCCTGTAATTGTATTATTGTAATTTTTATGATATAATCCAAAAAACACACCTTTCATTCTATTTTTCCAAACACGGTATGGTCCTCTTCCTAACCACTTCATTCCTGTTATATTTTCCTCAGGAAAACTGAAATTAATACCTGCAAAATCCATTTCGCCATAAAAGGAATAACCATAATCTAATTGTACCCAGCCACTTGGGTACATTGTCCAGACCATTTGCCGTGTATTGCCTTCGGTCGTAATTTTCACAATATGTTTTATGCCGTCTGCATAATGATTTATACCAGCACACTCAAATTCACCAAAAGCTAATAGGGGTCCGTTATTAAATAAAATTGAGCTTTTCGGATTCCTTACATTGATTAAGTAACCTGTGTTTTTGTCAATTGTAATTGAAACGCCTGAGGCTTCCATGGTTATGTCATCAGCGCTTTCCGATACTGTAATAGTACCTTTTGATATTGTATCAACCAATTCAGAAGCTATTTGGGCTGGTGATTTTATTGACCAGCTCCATGTATTCATTTTGCGGCCATCAGGATAATATGTTTTCAGTACCAAGGTATTATGTTCCCGCCAGTCTTCAGGAAGAGGTATCTTAATAAGGCCTGCACTTAATGGAGCTAAATCGGGCATTTCAATATCTCCTGTTAAAGCTACATTTTTATTTAAATTTTTATCAGTTGGTTTGTGCATGTACAGTTTTTTCAGACACAGAAAGTATTTCAGCAATTTCACGATACTTTAGATTTCCTTCCCGCGACATTAAAAAAATAATCCTGCAACGTTCAGGTAAATCCTGAATAGCAGAATTGATAATTTTTTCCAATTCCTTAGTAAGTAATATATCTTCAGGATTTATATTATCTAATTGAATTTCAGAAGGAATACAATTACTAAACTCAGGTGTCCTTGCCTCTTTGTCAAGATAATTGTACGATTTATTACGTGTTATTATATATAAATAGGCTTCTAAATTGTTAATTTCTACTAATTTCTCTTTGTTGTTGTTCCAGACACTTATAAAAACATCTGAAACCACTTCTTCACAGGTTTCTTCGGATTTTATGAAATACCTGGAGAATTGATATACTTTATCAGAATATATATTATAAAACATCCTGAAGGCATCGGTTTTTCCCTTTGAAATTTTGTAAATCAGATCTATATGAGAGTTTAATTTCATTTTTAAAGATAATTAAGTAAACATACAAAAAAATTGATATAGAAGTTATCTATCGTCTTATCGTTGAAAAAGGAATAATATTAACAAACTGATATTCATTAGAATATTTGTTGTTGTTTATATTTAAATGTTTGAACAAAGGAAGCTATGGATATTTATAATAATAATCGCAGATATCCTGATTAGTACAGTAACAAAATCTCGGTTACTGTGAATACACGAACTTTTTGGTTATAGCCCTTTAGTTACCGCGTATCTCGTTTTTCAGGATGCTCCAAAAGCCTTCGATTGTATTCATCGTTTTAAACCCGCTCCCATATCCTTCAGCGTGCTTTATTTTTATCTGATCTACAACTTCATTTATTGCAGACACTTCCTAATCGCTTTCAGCGTGTTAGGAAAAACTTGCAAGTTGCCCTAAACCACCTTGCCACTTGCTAATGCTTCCGAGCGTTACCTCGGCATATAAGGGACTTCCACCCTCTGGAAAAAATAAAACACTTGTTGATTGACTCTTGTCAAATAAATATGCATATTTGAAGTTTTTCAAGAGCTTACAACCGTTTATATGGTATTAAAATAATCTCTTCACAGTAGATTGATATTTAACAAAATTTTAACCACTGTAAATCTTCAAAGTGCCGTGGTCTAAAATTTATGTATTTCCTTAAGTGGTATTCCACCATTGCTTCACGAACAGTTGTCAGAGAGGCTTCAAAGACTTGATGATATTGAACTGAAGAGTGTGGAAGAAAGTCTTGATACATTGGTGAATTTATTAGAGATCCAGGAGGTAGAAGCTTCACACATGATTACCCTTGATGGTGAACTGGAGAATGATAATAAAGAAAACTCATTCAGTTTATAAAATCAGTGGGCATATTTTAACTGTTCATTTATCTTTATCAACAGATATACGTGTTCTTGGAAGAGATCCGGGATAATTCTTTTGCATAAACGCAATGAGTTTCTCCCTGACATTAACCCTTAAATTCCATGCTGAAGGAGAATTTTCGGCGCTGACCAATGCCCTGATTTCCATAATTTTGTCGCTTGCATTAGTAACCTGCAGTACATTGACCTTTCTATCCCAGTTATCATCATTTTGGACAATGCGGGTTAGTTCCTTTCTAAGTTCATCAACAGGTAGTGTATAATCTGCATAAATGTATACAGTTCCCAGAATATCTGAAGATTTCCTGGTCCAGTTTTGAAATGGCTTTTCAATAAAGTAAGTGGTTGGTAACACAAGTCTGCGTTTATCCCAAATACGGACAACAACATAGGTTAAATTAATCTCTTCAATCCAGCCCCACTCGTTTTCTACAATTACTACATCATCCAGCCTTATTGGCTGGGTAATAGCAATTTGCAGACCTGCTAAAATAGTTGCAAGTAATTTTTGAGCCGCAAAGCCAATGATGACTCCTGCAATACCTGCTGATGCAAGCAGGCTAATACCTATTTTTCTTATACTATCAAAGGTCATTAACACAAGTGCAATGGCTACAACAATAATGATAAAGTTTACTATCCTTTCAAGGATCTTAAATTGCGTGTAAATCCTTCGGGCATCAAGATTATCTTCACGATGAAAATCATATCGACTTAATATTAGGTTTTTTCCTATACCTACAAAACACGTTAAAAGCCAGGCCAGACTCAGAATCAACAAAACATTGAGAATATAATCAGTGTATTGCAGTGAATGAGTAAGACCTAATATCGTAAAAGATGTTTTAAGAGCAATGACAACGAAACATAACAGACTAGATATTTTCAGCTTACCCACATTCTTCCTGGATTCATATTTTTTTGTTCGGTTAAATAACCTGACCAGCACAACGAACATCAGGTAATGCAAACCAATGGCCACTAGTAAAGGTATCAGAATAGTCAACATAATATTGATCCATTCTATATGCGTAATATTAAATACGTTTAAATTTTCCATTTATACTAAATGTTATAAAATTGAATGATCATTTAACGTTGAATTGCTTCTAATACTTTTTCATCATCCGTAATATTTCCCTTTGAAAGGTTAATCGCGGTTTCGATAAGGGCTAAATGTGAGTATGCCTGTGGAAAATTTCCCAAAAGTCTTTTGGTTTCAAAGTCTATATCTTCACTAAACAATTCAAGATGATTACTATAGGACAATATTTTCCGGAAAAGATCCTTCGCTTCTTTATACTCTCCAATTGCATTGAGGCTATTTATTAACCAAAATGTACACACGGTAAAAGAAGAGCTTGGAACACCAAAATCATCTTTGTTTTTATATCTGTACATAAGTCCTTCACGACAAAGGTTTTTCTGAATAGCCCGTACTGTAAGAACGTATTTTTCATCAGATGCTTTAATAAAACCAAGAGGTTCCATCAACAGGTTAGCTGCATCCTGATCTATTGAACCATAAAACTGTGTGAAGGACCGGACTTCTTCGTTCCAGGCATTTATATAGATATCTTCTTTAATCTTCTCAGCAAGTAATTGCCATTGTTTAGCATACTTCTCTTTCCTAATAATTCTTGCCAGGGAAATACCTCTGTCAACAGCTACCCAGCATAATACTTTTGAAAAAGTAAAGTGTTTTTCTTCGGTTCTTATCTCCCATATGCCTTTATCGGGTTTATGCCAGTTATCTTCTACAATTCTCACGATACTACGCACAATAGTCCAGAGAAATTCACTGTTTTCCAGTGATGTTGCAAAAATTTTAAATTGGTGATAAATCACATCCATTAAAACACCGTAGATATCATTTTGCTTTTGCGTATAGGCATCATTCCCTATTCTTACAGGTTTTGAATTCTCATATCCACTTAAATGATCCAATGTCTCTTCCGTAAGTATTTTTTGCCTGTTGATTCCATACATGATCTGAATTTTTTCATTCTTATCAGGCAGGATATCAAGAATGAAATTCACAAATCTTCTCACGGTATTCAAATGGCCTAATTTTGTGAATACCCTCACAACCATTGAAGCATCTCTAATCCAACAATAACGGTAATCCCAATTCCTGATATCGCCAATAGTCTCAGGCAAAGAAGTGGTTACGGCTGCCAATACAGCACCGGTCTTATCGTAACTCAAAAGCTTAAGCACCAATGCGCTCCTCACTATTTCCTTCTGGTATTGTGTAAAAGAAGGCAGATTATAAGCCCAGTCAATCCAGTATGCTTTCGTTTTATGCAACTGCAAATACTGCAATTCCATAGTCTGTTTTAAAAGCTTTTGATTATAGCTCAGAAGTATAAAAGAATCCTGCGTGAGATCTATAACTGAATTGTTGAGTAAATCTTCTTTATCCAGGTCGGTATACAGATACAAAGAATCATACTCACCGCTGTTGGTATTGCTCTTAATATAATCCTCTTCTATTTTCGTTCTTGTTTCATGCCTCGCATACTCCAAAGCAGGTTTGTAGTTCACTGAAAATGAGGGATTGCCTGAACGATAAATAAAATAGCGAATAATATCAGGTGGATAGTAATAACCATTTCTTTCTGATTTATACCTTGGCATAAAATCCAGAACCTCGAAAGAGTCCTCTACTTTTGTAAAGCGTGTGCAAAGAATATTTGTGTTTTTAATATAACTCTGTTCAATGACATAATCTGGGTCAACAATAATTTCGAATGTTCCTCCAACATTATCGTCAAGTAGTTTAGCAAAAACAGATGATGAATCAAAATCAGGAAGGCAACACCAATCAATAGCACCTTTTTCTGAAACCAGAGCTGCTGTCCTGCAATTTCCTATCACACCATAATTTAAATTATTCATTTATTTCTCTTACTTTTTCAATTAGACCCATTAATAAATTTCTAACCTCCTTATAACTATCTATATAAAATTTTGCTGCCGATGTAGATGAACCTACTTTAATAGTAAAAGATCCTTCCGGTAATTCTTTGAACAGGTATTCATCTGTCCAGTCATCTCCAATTGCCATAATAAAATTATAATCTTTATCCTGAATATAGTCCAGAGCTGCTTTCCCTTTGTTAATTCCTGCAACTTTTACTTCAATTACCTTGCTTCCTTCCATAATCTCAAGGTTCTGGTTCATGAGAAGATTTGAGAGGTCTGTAGTTAACTCAAGTGCCCTTAAAACCCCCAGATCAATATCCGCTTTTCTGTAATGCCATGCCAATGAA
>CAZBUF010000433.1:0-2336 GCA_964495025.1 uncultured Bacteroidales bacterium
ATGATTGCATAGATGTGATAGAAAACGAACTGCCCTATCATGAGGCAAAATGGCATGCTACAGGAAATTTCTGGGGCAAGGTCGAAGACATGAAGACATTCGCCGAATACAGGGTGGAAAATGTTCGCGAACATATACTGAACCAGTGGTCACTCACCGAACATAACCAGGTTAGTGTTGATGTATCCCCTCATGCTGCCGGCAGAATAAAAGTCAATACTATCTATCCCGATGAGTATCCATGGAGCGGAAGATATTTTGAAGGTGTACCTATTGAACTTACGGCCTCCCCGAAGGAAGGCTATAAGTTTGTGGAATGGACAGGAGATGTTGTATCGAGTGATCCCACCCTGACAGTCAATCCCACGGAACACCTTAGTTTTACGGCACACTATGAGAAAGACACCACAAACATCACTCCTGTTGTTATTAACGAGATAAATTACAGGTCGCATCCTTCAAGGGATACCGAAGACTGGATCGAACTGTACAACCGTACCGATACGGCAGTAAATATTTCAGGATGGGTATTCAGGGATTCGGAAGATATACACTCGTTTACCATACCGGGGAACACCGTATTGCAGCCGGATAATTACCTGGTATTATGCAGGGATGTCATATCTTTCTTAAATTACTTCCCGGCCATTACAAACTATACGGGAAACTTCAATTTCGGCCTGAACGCAGACGGGGAGTATATACGTCTTTATAATGAATTATCAGTTTTAATGGATTCCGTAGATTACGGTATACAGTCACCATGGCCGCCGGAACCATACAGCACTGCTGCAACACTGGAATTAGTTGATCCGATGCTGGACAACTCCCTGCCTGAAAACTGGACAGCTGCAGCTTCACATGGCACACCGGGTATGAATAATGATACTAACGTGAACCTGCCAAAAATAATTGATGAAGATCCGTTGATGAATGACTGGGTTGAGCTCTATCCTAACCCCTTCAGTTACGAGATTAATATACGCCTTAAACTGAAAGACAGGGAGGCAGCCAGGATATTAATATATAATGTGAATGGTGAATTAAAGCGGGAATTTACATGTAACGCTTTATCTGAAGAAATAAGAACCATAAACTGGGATGGTACTGATGCACATGGAAACAGGTTGCCGAACGGATTGTACATGATAAGAATAGTAACAGGAAGTAATCAGGCTTCAATGAAGATTTTACTGTTAAGATAAAATCCGATAATTTATTAATTTTGGATTTTAATAAATACTCAATATTTATAATATATTATCAATAAATGATGAAATTACCTCTGTTTCTTTACTCAATATGTATATTGATCATTACTTCGTTATCATGCTCCAAGGATGAAGGTGTGGGAGGAACAGCTACAATAAGGGGAAAAGTGATCACTGAGGATTATAACGACGACTTTTCCCTGTTCCTGTCACGGCGCAATGCAGCTGAAGAAGATGTATATATCATTTACGGCGAAGATAAGACTTTTGGTGACCGGCTTGAGACAAGCTATGACGGCTCATTTGAATTCAGGTATCTTCTTCCCGGGAATTACAGGATCTTCATTTACTCGGAGGACAGCACTTCAAAACTGTTATATGATACGATAGTTTTTAAGGATGTTACTATATCCAAAAAGGATGACCTTGTTGATGCAGGTATATTAGTTGAACTCAATACACTGGATTTTGATGACGGAAACTCATCAATCGGCGGAAGAGTATATGTTGTAAATTACGATCCTAACACGATATGTACGGCATTCCCCCAGGCAGATACAGCTCTTGCACAGGGAGAAGATGTTTACCTGGTATATGGCAAACATGAATATTTTGATGAAAGAACAAGGACTCATTATGATGGAACATTTACATTTAATGACCTCATCAAGGGCACTTATAAAATATACGTGTATTCCGAGGATCTGTCAGGAGCTACACAGATGATACCTGTAATAAAACAGGTTGAGATAGATGAAGAAAATCAACATGAAGTAATTCCCGATATTTATATAAATAATTTGTAGTTATGAAAAGAGCATTAATAATATTTTTTGCCTTAATATGGGCATTTTCATTTGATATTTATTCCCAGAGCAAAAAGAAAATTGTTAATATGGGCATTGAGTCTGTTACTGTTGTAAGGGAAGATTATGAAGACAGCAACGGAAAAGAAACCATAAGGTCAGTGACAGTATTTGATAAAAAGGGAAATGTTATCGAAGAGAAGGATTATGACGCCGCGGGAAAGCTTTCAGACAGGATAACATATGAATATAACCAGGACAATGATAAAATTAAGGAAACACACTTTAAGACCAATGATAAGATAGAAGAATCATATAC
>CAZBUF010000434.1:0-2953 GCA_964495025.1 uncultured Bacteroidales bacterium
AAATTCAGCATATTCAAAGCAGTTCTCATCTGTAATGTATTGTCATTTGCACTGGTAACCAGCATAATGTACGTTTCACGTATTGCTTTTTATTCCCGGTTGATAGTATTGGGAACAATAATACTGGCATCAATCGTTGAATTGATCCTGGGTGGTACATATTTTGCCTTCATTAACGCAAATACAGGTGTTGATATAAACGGCCGGAAGAATTACAGATCCGGAAACGGGATTACCCTGCTTAACGGAACATTAAGTAAGATAAAACTAAAGAAGAAAGAAAAGGAAAGCGAGGCATATAAAACAAGAAAGAAAGCCCTGCTTCTGGAAATCAGTAAGAAAGCATTTAAGTTCATATTCAGCTATGTTAAGATCGATTCCCCTGATACACTGATACTAAGTTCAGTATCTCAATTCAATATTGATGCGCAAATTCCCCCTCAGTTTGAATCGATTGTAAATATTCAGAGAATCAACGACTTCAGGTTCATAAATAAATTCTTTGAATCGGTTAACAGGAAATTGCCTGTGGGCGGCCTGTTTGTTGATTTTGTTGAAACCAAGGACCTCAGGAAACACAGGATACTGGCAAAATTCCCTCCGGTTTTAAATTACCTGTTTTATTCTTTCGATTTTATCATTAAAAGAGTACTTCCCAAGTTCTTGCTTACCAAAGGCATCTATTTTATCCTTACAAGAGGGCAAAACCGTGTAATTACCAAAGCTGAAACTTACGGCAGACTTTACTCATGCGGGTTTGTTATTGTAGCTGAAGATTATATTGATAATCATTTATATTTTGTCGCCCGCAAAACCGGCGAACCTTTATTTCCCAGGAAACCATCCTACGGCCCGCTTGTTAAACTCGAAAGGGTAGGTAAGGGCGGTAAAATGATCAAGGTCTATAAACTACGTACAATGCATCCTTTTGCCGAGTATATACAGGAATATGTGTATAAAAAGGACGGGCTTGATACGGGGGGGAAATTTAAGAAAGATTTCCGTATAACCACACTGGGAGCATTAATGAGATCAGTATGGCTTGATGAATTTCCCATGCTTATTAACCTGATCAAAGGGGAACTGAAACTGTTCGGCGTACGCCCCATAAGCAAACATTACTTTGGCCTTTATACAAAAGAATTGCAGGAAAAGAGAATAAGATATAAACCCGGACTTATACCCCCGTTCTATGTCCACCTTCCGAAAACACTGAAGGAAATCATGGAGTCGGAGATGAAATATCTTGACGAATATGAAAAACACCCTTTCAGGACTGACTTTAAATACTTCTTTATAGCAATCTTCAATATCATTTTCAGGCGTTACAGAAGTAAATAAGAAGTAATACTACTTGTATAGATTTGCGGAATTTCCAAATATCCTGTATCATAACCTATTGCATAGGTAATAAGAGTGGTATCATTATCAGTAATTTCTGTTGAGCGGTTTGATTAAATTGTTGAATGGTAATTAATTAAATAGTATATTTGTACTAATACTATCTTAATTATTAAATAAATATTTTACCTGATTCAGGAATATAACCAATTATTGTTATTATGAAAATTGCTGATTTCCCGGTGTACATATTCTGGAATTATAAAAAAAATGCAGATTTGCCTGAAGAAGTTGTTGCCAATAATGTATTCCTTTACGGAAATGTAAATGATATGATTAGAATAACAAAGGCCATTCCCAAAAATATTCTTGAAAAAGTTGTTGATGATATTACATTAGGAAACAGATATAAAAAAAGAATTAATTTTATCAGAAAAATTATCCTTAGTGCATGAATCCTGAATTTCTACCAAATAATACAAGAAAAGTTCTTGAAATATTTTCACTGCATAAATTCATAGGGAATTACTCACTGGTCGGAGGCACAGCATTATCATTGCAAATAGAGCACAGAAAATCACAGGATATTGATTTTATATTCGACGGGGAAATATTAAACAAAACCACAATTAAAAGAAATATACAAAATATATTCAGTGGACAATATAAAATAATTAAAGAAGATGAAAATTATCAGATAGATTTTGTTATAAATGACGTTAAGGTTACTTTTTTTTCTTCAGGAGCAGTTCTTATACCGTTTAATGTAAAAGAACGATGCTTCACCTATAAAAATATTAATATTGCTCCTGTAGATATTATATCAGTATTAAAAGTCTGTACACTGGGGCAGCGGTCTGCTTTACGGGATTATTATGACATTTATTATATCTCCAGATACATAATCCCCCTTAAAGATATTTTCATGAAATGTAAAGAATTGTTGCCTAACCTGGCCCCTGTTACATATTCAGAAACCATTATTTATGTCGATGATATTCCTGAATTTTCTATTGACAAATCATTGGAGCCAAAAGAGATAGTTAATAAAAATCAAATAAGTGAGTATTTTACTAATGAGATAAAGAAAATAAAAAATATCCTCTAATTATTCTGCATTGAATAAACTAAAATTAATATTTGCTCTGGCAATCCTCACCTGCCATTCATACTCTCAGAATGTATATCAGCATATTTCTAATAAGAGCATATATGAGTTTATTGATGAACTGGCAAACCTTCATCTGACTGATATAAATTCAGTAATTAAGCCATACTCCCGCATGGACATTGCAAAGGCACTGTCAGGCACATTGAATGATTCAGCTAATCTGAACAACAGGCAGATCAAAGAAATTGACTTTTACCTTAAAGATTATAATAAGGAACTAATTGCATCAAAAAAGTTCAATAAGCGCCTTGATCTTTTCTATTACAGGGACTCATTATTCACATTGTCAGTAAATCCTGTGTTCGGATATCAATTCCGGAATAACAAGAACGGCTCGGTTTATCACCGCTGGAACGGTGGTGAGGTGTTCGGCTACCTGGGAAAACACTGGGGATTTTATGCGAGCCTGCGGGATAACTACGAAAGTGAGATACTTACCGA